>DQGV01000455.1:812-18830 GCA_003524705.1 Anaerolineae bacterium
AGGGGCGGACGGCCGTCCGCCCCTACGGTTTTCTAACACTCACTAAACCCACACGCATAGCACTTGCGGCAACCTTCTTCATTGACGACGGCGGCTTCGCCACATTCGGGGCAAATGTCACCGATTTTCATTTTGGCGGAAGTCGGTTGTTCGTGATTTCCGTTTCCGTTTGTTTTTACTTCTTCAACTGTGATTCCATTTTTCTCGTTCAAGTAACCGTCTAACACTTGACCAATGCCATCGGGCAAAGAACGCACGCGATTGGGTCCAAAGCCGAGAGAACGTCCGCCACCGATGCCGATGAGTTGCACGACGATTTCGCGCATACGGTCAACAGGTGCGATTGGGGAAGCCATGCGTAAGATGTATGAAATTAATCGTCCAATCGCTTCGGAGACTGCGGCAATTTCAGAACCTGCTTTGGCAGTATTGACGAACGCTTCAAACGGTTGATTTCCGCCGTTTTCATTGATGGTGATAAACGCTTTGCCAACAGGTGTTTCAATGTTGTACGTTTTCCCGGTCAATGCTTTGGGGCGAGGTTTCTTTGTATCATGCCACATACTTACCGCTGGTTGAGTAGTAGCAACTGTCGGCGTTGAAAGAGGCGCAACTTTTTTATCGGCAGTGGCTTTTGTTTCCAAGACAACTTTATCGCGTGAGCCAGTCACATATACTGTGATTCCTTTACAACCCAATTCCCAAGCCAGTTGATACGCCGTAGCCACATCGGCTTCGGTTGCATCTTCAAAAAAGTTTACTGTTTTTGAAAGTGAATTATCCACAAAGGCTTGCAAAGCGGCTTGCATACGCACATGTTCTTCGGCAGTTACATCACCTGAAACCACAAACGTATCGCGAATATGTTGCGGAAGTTCAGCAATATGTTGGCACGTCCCTTCGCTCATTACTTGCTCGACAATTTCTTGACGTTTCTCTTCACCAAGTCCAAGTTTTTTTAATGCTTCATCAAAACGTGGGCTTGCATACGTTAACTTTAAATCTTTGCCATTGTCATTGACGTGACGAATATATGCCAATGCAAACACAGGTTCACAACCATAGCCTTCACAACCTGCCACTGTGGCGATGGTGCCAGTCGGCGCGACAGTGGTTTGAGCGGCATTGCGGATGCCATGTTTTTTGATTCCATCCACCACCGCTTCCCACTTGACCTTCGGCATGTTCCAGTTATTCTCATACTTGATAATACTCTTCGGCGCTTGCCATTTCATATTTTTCTTATCGTAAATAGAACCTTCAATCGCAGGGAATGCACCGCGTTCTTTGGCAAGTTCAATGCTGGTGAGCATGGCGTGATAACGAACGAACTCCATCACTTGTGCGCCAAACTCTTGACCTTCTTTTGAACCATAACGTACACCCACGTGATACATCAAGTCAGCCAGACCCATAATTCCTAAACCGATTCGGCGTGCATTGTGTGCGGCTTGAGTCAATTGTGGCACAGCAGGTACATACGCATTGGCTTCGACAACATCATCTAAAAATCTTGTCGAGGTGACAACACTCTGACGTAACAATTCCCAATCAACAGTGCCATCGGGTCCGCAGTGTTCATTCAAGTTAACTGAACCTAAACAACAATTTTCATATGGTCCAAGCCATTGCTCACCACATGGGTTGGTCGCTTCTAATGGATATAAATGTGGAACTGGATTGCTTCTATTTGCCGCATCCAAGAACAACACACCCGGTTCCCCATTGTGGTGTGCTTGCTTGACAATTTTATTAAACAACTCACGCGCGTTCACTGTTTTATACGTATTGATTTTGATTCCAGCGGCTTCGGCTTGTTCAAGCGTGCCGTTGAATCCTTTTTGTTTCATTTCTTTCAAATCAGGGAAGCGCAATGCCCATTCTTTATCATCTTTCACAGCTTGCATAAACGCATCGGTAATACCGACTGAAATATTAAAGTTTGTAATTTGATTTTCGTTAATCTTACAAGTGATAAACGATTCCACATCCGGGTGATCCACTCGCAAGACCGCCATATTCGCACCACGGCGTGTTCCGCCTTGTGCAATTTCACCAAAGGCATGGTCATAGACTTTCAAGAATCCAACCGGTCCCGTAGCATTGCCTGCTGAGGTTTGTACCATCGCACCGGCTGGTCGTAAACGAGAAAATGAAAAACCATTTCCGCCGCCTGTCTGCTGAATCAAAGCGGCATCACGTAAGGTTTGGAAAATTCCAGCAGAATGTCTGCCCATGTCATCTGTAATCGGCAATACAAAACATGCCGCCAATTGACCCAAAGGAGTTCCCGCACCTGTAAAGGTTGGAGAGTTCGGGAAAAACTTTTTGCTAGAAAGTAAATGGTAATACTCGATGGTTCGTTTTTGAACATCATCATTCCATTCTTCTTCCACCTTGGCAACATGATAAGCAACACGCCAAAACATTTCTTCCACGTTTTCAGCAGGCTTGCCATCATCACCACGCCGCACATAACGCTTCATCAATACCTG
Source organism: Anaerolineae bacterium (assembly GCA_003524705.1). The sequence goes on from DQGV01000455.1 coordinate 3,308, forward strand.
ACGAGCATTATCCGTGAGATTTGCTTTTGGCAAATCTTTCGGCATGGGTGGCGTTGGAAGTAAACCATTCTTCACAACTTTGGTTTCATCAGCAGATTTCGTAACCATGTGACACTCTCCTATAAAATTTTGATTATGTAGGGGTGACCCTTGTGGTCGCCCTGATTGGGCAGGGACAAGCCCAGCCCCTACGAAATACCGAAACAAAAAGACAAAAACACTCCCCCCTTTTACAGGGGATGTCTTTGCCTTAACTTAATCGTCTAACAACTGGTCAATTTCAGTGCGGATGGATTTCAAATCATCCAAACCTAAATACACAATCGCATAACGAACATAAGCAATTTGGTCAACTTCTTTCAAACTTTCCATCACCAAATCACCGACAATCCGAGAAGAAACTTCCGACTTACCCATTTTTTGCAATTTCGCTTCAACCTGACCAATCATGCGTTCGATATCAGCCGCCGAAACAGGTCGCTTCACACACGAAATCCGAATCCCTCTTGCCAATTTCTCGCGGTCAAACTCTTCACGCGTGCCATCTTGCTTAATCAACAACGGCACCGCCAAAATTGGGCGTTCATAACTGCTAAAACGCTGTCTGCACTTCAAGCACTCACGCCGTCGGCGAATCCCGCCATGACTGTCGTGAGAAGTATCCAAAACTTTTGAGTCGTGGTGTTTACAATACGGACAACGCATCCGAAATAGGCTCCATTATTAGAACAGATGTATCAGCCAGATATGGGCGTAAAAGCACTGCATCCCCGTATATATGGCTAAAGTGTTCGGCATTTTAGCACTTTCGCAAGTTGCTGACAAGAGTTTTGAATCTTAAAATTTCATGACAAAAGTACCGCCTTTGTTTGGTATTTAAAATGACTTTTTTATAAACAATTTAACAAACAAAAAAAATAGCACAATTCATTTTAGAGAATTGTGCTATTTTTTCTTTTATAGTATTTTTACTTGGGCCAAATTGCCAATTCAAGTGTAATGCGTTCAAAATAACTATTATCAGGTAGTGGACCTTTTCCATATTCAAGGTCAACGATAGTAGCGAGTAATTGCAAGGTTGCGGTTTCAAGCAAAATTTGGGCTTGCGGTTCTACCTGCACTAATTCACCTTTGGGTTCTAAGCGAGAGCGAATGCCAATATCACTAAAGGCATGTTGCGACATTAAAACTTTTGTGGCAGTTTTGATATCATTTTTATCAAACAACCAAATTTCTAAAGCAGTGACCTTTTTCGGGTCGCCCACACCGATGACTTCTGAAACACCAACACCATACTCACCCATAAATTCGCCAGCGCCTGTATCAATGCTGAATGATTCATCATATAAATCATCACCGAGCAAATAGGTCGTCATGGTTTGAGTAATGGGTGGAGCTAAACCTAATTCAGAAAAATCTGTCTTGGCAGCACTGCGACTAATCTCTGCGGCTTGCATGACGGTTGTCACTTCACCTGAGCCACGCCTGCCAAATAAACGGAACAGATACATCCCTGCCGCCGCAAGTACACCAAGCACCAAAACAATCCCTATGCCAATCAAGGCAGTGTTCATTAAAGAAGCTTGCCCGCTTGATTCCGTAGCAGGTTGTTCTGCTTCGCCAATAGTGACAGCAATATTTGTAATCAAATCTCCGTATGCCTTAATAACCGCAGGATTCTGAATTCCAGGATTAGCTTGAATAACGTCATAAGCTCGACGAGCATCAATTCCTAATTCCTTCCACCTACGATAGGCTAAATCAGGGCTATTATTTACAAGAAATGAATCAATTGACATACGCAGATAATCTTCTTGTAATTCTGAGCGTAAATGTGCTGGTGTTGCATCAACAAACTCGATAGGGGCAATTTTATATGCCCAAAATAATCCAAGTAAAAGCCCAGCAACAAATAAGCCAATGTGAACAAAGGGTAATTTTTTTAACAGAGCAACGACAAACTGCATAACAGACTCCTTTGGTTTGCTTTCCTCGATTATACAATGGAATTTCGGATGAAAAAATTACGACTCCATGATTTGATGAAAACCCCGCTTCGTTCTTCGGGGAGGCTTGATTCTAAAAGGGACACGGTGTTGCCGTGTCCCTTTTCATTACACATTTTCCGCTACAACTTCATCCAATGGGAAGGTTTCAGAACAATTTGTACATTGCGCTTCGCGTTTGTTGGCAATGACGAGTAAGCCATTGCATTTCGGGCATGGTTTGGCAATTGGCTTCTTCCATGATGTGAAATCACAATTTGGATAATTTGCACAACCATAGAAAGTTCGTCCTTTGCGGGTTTTCTTTTCAACCAAATCACCGCCATCTTTCGGGCAGGCGATTCCAATTTTTTCTAGCCACGGTTCGGTGTAACGACAAGTTGGGAAGTTGGCACAAGAGATAAATTTTCCGAAACGTCCATAACGAATGACGAGTTCACCACCATCATCCGGGCAGATTCTACCAATCGGTTCTGGACCCGACTTCACCACAGGCATTTCGGCTTGTGCTTTTTGTACATCAGCCGAAAATGGTTCATAGAATTCTCGAATGGCAGCTTCCCAAGTCATTTCACCTTCAGCAATTTTGTCGAGGTCTTCTTCCATGTGAGCCGTGAAATTCAAATCTACAACTTCAGGGAAATATTGCGCCATCAAATCATTTACTTGAAAGCCAATATCAGTTGGGATTAATCGCTTCTCTTCGCGCATTACATATCCGCGTTGTTGAATGGTAGAAATTGTCGGGGCATATGTTGAAGGGCGACCAATTCCATTTTCTTCCAATGCTTGCACCAATGATGCTTCTGAAAAACGTGGTGGCGGTTGTGTGAAGTGTTGTTCAGGAATCAAACGCACTAATTCTTGTTTTTGTCCTTCGGCAACACCAGCAGGAATTTTTACGTCCTCTTCCTCTTCTGGTTTGGCATCTTCGTTTTTGGCTTCTTCATATACAACCAAAAAGCCGGGGAATTTCACTGCGGAACCTGAAGCACGCAATAAATATTCATGTTCGTTAGTTTTGCCGGTGACTTCCACTTGTAATGTATCAAATACAGCCGCTTCCATTTGTGAGGCGATAAATCTCTGCCAAATCAAGCGATATAACTTGAACATGGCTGGCTCTAAAAATTCTTTGACCTTTTCAGGATCACGCATTGCCGAAGTTGGACGAATCGCTTCGTGTGCTTCTTGGGCATTTGCAGATTTTGTTTTGTACGTCGGTGGTTCAGATGGAAGAAAATCGCCTCCATATTTGCCCGTCACATATTCGCGTGCCTCAGCTTGCGCCATCGCCGACACATTGGTTGAGTCGGTACGCATGTATGTGATTAAACCAGTGGAGCCACCTTCACCCACATCTTGACCTTCATATAAACCTTGGGCTAAAGCCATTGTTCTTCTAGCGGTGAAACCTAATTTACGCGAAGCCTCTTGTTGAAGCGTGGATGTTGTAAAAGGCGCAAGTGGTTTACGTCTGCGTTCTCCCCGTTTGACCTTTGTAATGGAATAAGAAGCAGTTTCCATGTCATAAAGAAGCGGTTTGACAGTTTCTTCATTTGGCAACTCGACATCTTTATCATCCATCTTAACTAATTTGGCGATAAAGTTTGACTTCAAATTTTCAGGTTTGAACTCTGCATGAATTGACCAATATTCTACGGGTTTGAAATCTTCAATTTCGCGTTCACGGTCAACGATTAATTTCAATGCCACAGATTGCACACGCCCAGCGGATAAACGTCCGCGAACTTTTTCCCACAAAATGGGACTGATACTATAACCGACGAGTCTATCCAATACGCGGCGAGCTTGTTGGGCATTGACGAGATTCATATCAATATTGCGTGGATGTGAAAATGCTTCTGCTACAGCAGGTGCAGTAATTTCGTGAAAGACCACGCGCTTGGTTCTGGCGGGGTCAATCTCTGCCGCTTCCATAAGATGCCATGAAATAGATTCACCTTCACGGTCGGGGTCGGTTGCGAGATAAATTTCTTCTGCTTTTTTAGCAAGTTGTTTTATTTCTTTTACGACGGGTTTCTTTTCATTGGGCACGCGATATTTCGGTTCAAAATTATTATCAACATCTACCGAAAGTTGTGACTTTAATAAATCGCGCACATGCCCCACGGATGCACGCACGGTATAACCTTTCCCTAAAAATCGCCCAACCGTTTTTGCTTTGGCTGGTGATTCAACGATAACAAGTTTTCCTTCACGCACTTCAACTTTTTCAGGTTTTGGCGGTGGCGTTAAATTTGCATGTGCTTCTGTTTTGCCCATGCGAAATAATTTTGTACCACAGACAGGACAAATACCCGTTGTAATTGCTGAACTCTTTGCATTGAATCCAGCAACAGGGTCTTTAATTTCTCTTTTGGTCTTGCACTTCATGCAATAGGCTTCCATTAAGTATCCTCGTATTCAAAATGTAAGGGCGACCCGTCAGGTAAAATCAAATTAACTTAATTAATATTGGAGGGTCGCCCCTACGATTCATAATATCAAAACTAAATCCCGCATTACTACGGGATGTATCATTCTACAACAGGTTTTTGATTTTTTGCAAATGACATTTTTTAGTAATGGATAATGGATAATGAACAATTGTCAATTTTCCATTGAACATTATCCATTGTTTTACAAAAATTTTTCCTGACGATGTTTTTTCAAATGTTCCACTACTTCTTTGACACGCTGTGATTGATCTGTCTTACAAATCAACAAAGCATCACCTGTATCCACAATCACCATATCATCCACACCAATGGTGACGATTAATCTTTCACTGCCGCCATACACCAAAGTATTATGTGTTTCATGCGCGAGATGTAAATTTGTATTGGTTGCAATGTTTCCATTCATATCTGGCAACAAAACCTCAAACAATGATGACCACATCCCCACATCACTCCAGCCTAAACCACCTGCGGGCAACACTGCAACGCGTTCGGCTTTTTCCATAATACCATAATCAACAGTTTCGTTTTTCAAATCTTTCCAACGATTACTTAACACTTCATTTTGTTTAGATGTACCCCACGCTTCACCTATGGCTTCAAGTTGGTTTCTCAACTCTGGCATTTGTTTTTCAATTTCACTTAAGATGGTATCCACATGCCAAATGAACATACCACTATTCCATGAATGGTCACCAGAGCGGAGTAGTTTTTGAGCAGTTTCTTCATTTGGTTTTTCAACAAATTTCTTGACGTTATAAACAGGATAGTTATATCCGCCTTCTACCGATTTCCCTTGTTGAATATATCCATACGCAGTAGAAGGTGACGTGGGTGTGATTCCCAATGTCACTAAATATTTATTTTCTGCCACTTCAAAAGCAGTCTTCAATAAATAATGAAACAAATCCACATTGCGGATGAAATGGTCAGACGGCAAAATTGCCATAACAGCGTTTGGATTTCGCTTCTTTAACACCATCGCCGCCAAACCAACCACAGATGCAGTCCCCCGCGGAGCAGGTTCGATTAAATAATTTTCTTCAGGAATCTCTGGCGCTTGCAACTTCATTTCTTTGGCTTGTTCTTCAATCGTCACCACCAAAATTCTTTCGGGCGGAAATAAATTTTCCAAACGCTTGACCGTACTTTGAAACAAAGTCTCTTGACCTAATAATGGAAGCAATTGCTTCGGGCTTTCTTTTCTGGAAACGGGCCATAGACGTGTACCACCTCCGCCCGCCATGATGACTGCATAATGATGATTGGACATTTATTTATTCACCTTATATTCTGCTTGGTCTTCACGCACACTGACATAATTCATACCACCAACTTGACGAACCATACCTTTTAATTCCATGAGTGCAAGCGTAGCAGAAATTTTCTCAATTGGCAAACCTGCCTGGTTACGAATTTCATCTACATGCAAAGGCTCACTTGATAAAACACTTAACACTTTCGCTTCTACTTCATCGGTCGGCAAAATTTTTCTAGCAGATTTATGTTCACCAACGCGAGTTAAATCTAATGCTTGCATTAAATCATCTGGAGATAATAAAGGCAATGCGCCTTTTTGAATTAATCTATTCGTACCTTTACTTTGTGGCGCAAGGATACTGCCAGGCACTGCAAAAACTTCACGTCCCTGTTCTGCCGCAAACTCGGCAGTGATTAACGCTCCGCTTGTTTCAGCGGCTTCAATCACAACCACTGCTAACGACAAACCTGAAATGATTCTATTACGTGGTGGAAAGTTCGATGCGTCTGGCGGAGTGCCAACTGCATAATCACTGATGATGGCACCACGCTCCATCATTTGTTCTGCTAAACCACGATGTTCAGGCGGATAAATTTTATCTACACCACTGCCTAAGATTGCAATCGTTCGCCCACCAACTCTCAATGCAGTTTGATGCGCAATGGCATCCACACCACGCGCCAGCCCGCTGATAACAGTTATTCCATTTGAGGCTAAGAAAGAAGCGATCTCTTCCGTCACTTGCCTGCCATACGCCGTCACTTTGCGCGTGCCAACAATTGCAACGGCAAACAAATCATCTTGTAAATATTCACCACGAATATATAAGATGGGTGGAGGTTGGTCAATTTCTCTTAAACGATTTGGATATTCTTCATCCGCCCATGTGACGATTTTGATTCCCTGCGCTTCAATCTTCGCCCATACCTGATTCAAGTTTATATCTTTTCTTGCGCCGACGACTTTTTCTACTAACTTTGCCCCCAAACCTGATTCTGCCAATTCCTTTGCATCTGCATTCCATGCGGATTCTAAATCGCCAAAATACGCGACCAGATTCTGCATCCGTACCGTACCAATGCCTTTGATTAAGTTGAAGCCAATCCAATATTTTTTGTCATCCATAAAATAGGATTATATATGATACGGTGGTCGAGTAGGCGGCGGGTCTCGATACATGCTTCGCACACTCGACCATCGCCGCCGTATCGAGACCACACATTAAATCAACCCATCAATCAAATGCACTGTCATTACTTTTGATTCCATATCTATTTTCAAAATCACATCAGGAATGGCTGGCAACAAAATTTCTTTTTTATCATCGCGGACAATATAAACATCATTCGCGCCAGTTTCTAAAATTTCTTTTAATTCACCCAGCGCATTCCCCGCATCATCTATCACTTGTAAACCAATCAATTCATATTTATATACTTGACCTTGTGGCAAGGGCGGAACTTCACTAGATTTTACATATACCCATGTATTGCGATATTTGCCAACTGATTCAGGAGTGTCACAACCGCGAATTTTGACAAGCAAATTATCAGCATGTGCCCGAACACTGCCTAACGTGGCGGCTTCATGCTGAGGTCCAAGATACACTTTGCGTCCAGATTTGAAGCGTTCCGGGAAATCTGTATGCAAATCCATTAATATCTCGCCCATCACCCCATGCGGACGGCGTAAGAATCCAACTGCTAAATAAATAGACTCGCCTTTTGGCGAGCCTGATTTGGTTTCACTCATTTCGGTTCAGTCACATCCAACGTGGCTTGCTTGCCTTCGCGTTCTGCCGCAACGCGCAACAACGTGCGAATTGCATTGGCAACTTTGCCACCTTTGCCAATCACACGTCCCATATCATCTTTGGCAACGCTCAATTCAATGCGGGCGCGATTTCCACCGCTTTGTTTGACGTTCACTTCTTCGGGATGTTCTACAAGTGATTTAGCGATGTATTCAATTAAATCTTTCATTGAGTTACCTCACTTACGAATTACAGATTACGCATCATGAATTATTTTCCTAATGCGTAAGCCGTAAAAAAGTTAATTAACTGTTTGTTGTTCTGAGTGGTGCACCGCGTTTGACTTCGGCTTCTTGCGCTTCTTTGACTAAGGTTTCAACTGCTTCACCTTTTTTGAATCGGTCAAAGCGTTCGAGCGTGCCTGCGGCTTTGAAAATTTGCATCACAGATTCGGAAGGTTGAGCACCATTCTTCATCCACACATAGATGCGGTCTTCTTGTAATTTAATTGTCGCTGGGTTGGTGCGGGGATTATAAATTCCCAAAATTTCCAAAAAGCGACCATCGCGTGGGGCTTCTTTCTCTGCCGCCACAATGCGGTACGTGGGTTGGCCCTTGAGACCAATACGACGTAAACGTAATCTAACCATCTTGAACTTACTCCTTTAATATAATTTGCGTGTCAGGCAGGCACTAGAGACAAGAGGGAGGGTGCGGGCTGAAATCGCGGAGGCTATTGTACCAGATGTTTGGGGAGTAGACATTGGATAATTACAGAATAGATTTATTGCTAATCCAACTTAAGAATGTATAATGCTGTCATACAAGATATCAGAGATTTTAAGACACGTTGTATAAGATTATGCAACTTACTGCATAAATCATTATTAGATCTATAGGAATGATATGGCTCAGTGGTTATTAAACCGACTCTTTGACACTAAAGATCAACCAAAGCCACGGTTCGCATTTCAGGGTACGGTGAATTGGATGAGAGCACTTTCGATCTTAATCGAAAACGGCTCATTCGAGGACCAGAAAATCAAAGACCATTATGAAGCTGTGAGCCGTCGCAATCCCAATCCTGAGGCAGATACTCTAGTTTTCGAAAATATGATGATGGCCTTTCACAATCAGGCATCGCTTGTTCGCCTAGCTGAAGATTCCACAAATCCATATGATGTATGTCGATCTGCCATTATTAGCTGGTATTACGGCACTTACTTTACATGTAGCGCAATGATCGCGGCTGCATCAGGCTCAAAACAAGAAACACACGCACTCACTGCGAAAGTCTGGCAGTCTGATATCGTTAATCGTGGATTGGTGATGACACCATTTTCACTAAGTCTTAGCAGTCTAGTCGAAACAGTTATGGAAACAGAAATATTGGCCTATCGCGGAAGCAACATACATGACCTTAATACATACGCAAAAAACGATGATGAGGCTTGGGGCGCTGTTGTCTCATATCTGAAGGGCACGTGGGATTATGAGAAATGGCGAGTAGAAGAAAGAATAAGAACGAGTCGTGAGTTCAAGGCGCTCGGTGTCGACGACTTTAGGACAAAGAAAGCAAGAGAATTAAGGGATGAGCAACTAGCAAAGAATGGAGTCAATTTTCTTATTCAAGCATTTCGTTATCGAGGTAAAGCAAATTATCGCGACTCGATATATTTGAGCTATGGGGATGACAACTCAGAAAAGATAGAAATTTTCGTGCGCGATTTAGAAAAGGTATCTCGCTTGTTTCAGCATATGGCGGCTTATTACTTGTCTAAGCGAGTCGAGAAAGACGCATGGCCTAAGTTCATTGCTGATATGCAGGCGAATTCGCGGCTTTCACTTGATCCGCAGTATCTTGAAATGTAAATCTAAAAATCGCACGCCCTCGGACAGCAAAAAGCACCACACCTCATTCCTCGCTACTCTGCTTTTTGCCGCCAGCAATTAACCATTCCGCTCAGACCAAAAGCCAATTCGAAAAGTATAGGACCTTCCCATGTCAAACAACACTCCTCCCGTCTTTGAAATGCGAATTGCACTCACTGTCCGCGATTATGAAAAATCTGTCAAATTTTATTGTGAGGGTTTAGGTATTGAACCCGCTGCCATTTGGAACAATGGCGATGGCAAAGCATTGATGCTCAACATGGGAAATGCGACGCTTGAAGTGTTTGATGAAAATCAAGCCAAGTTAATTGATGATATGGAAGCGGGTAAAAGAGTCAGTGGGCAAATCAGATTTGCGTTGCAAGTTCCAGATTTGGAGTCTGCGATGAAGCGGTTACTTGAACATGGGGCGATATTAGTTCATGAACCTGTGATGACACCTTGGGGCGATTATAATGTCCGCTTGCAAGACCCTGATGGAATGCAAATCACTTTGTATCAAGTGTTGGATAAAACATAAATGCAAAAAAGTTTTCTAATCCTTTCAATTTTCTTAATCAGCCTCATAGCAAGTTGCTCAAATCTTTCGAAAGCGGATACAAATCAGGTCTCTGAACAAGATGGCATGACTCTTGTTTATATTCCAGAAGGCGAATTCATTATGGGAAGTTCTGATGAAGATAAAGATGCGGCTGAGGATGAAAAGCCCCAGCATAAAGTCTATTTAGATGCGTATTGGATTGATAAGACCGAAGTCACCAATGGGATGTATAACAAATGTCTAGATGCGGGTGCTTGTACGCGTCCAGTTCTTCCGAGCGAAGAATTTTTTGAGGCACCGAATCAGCCTGTGCAAGGGCTGGCATGGACTCAAGCCGTTGATTATTGTGAATGGGCTGGAAGAAGATTGCCCACCGAAGCCGAGTGGGAAAAAGCCGCACGTGGTACAGATGGGAGATTATTTCCGTGGGGCAATGAATTATTAAGTGAACCAACAGCAAATTATGATTTTCTATTTAATCAATTTACAGATGTGGGTTCATTTGAATTGGGTGCCAGCCCGTACGGTGTCATGGATATGGCAGGCAATGCTTGGGAGTGGATATCCGATTGGTATAGTGAAGATTATTATGCAAATTCAGCGTATGAAAATCCAACAGGTCCTGAAAGTGGAAATATCAAAGTGATTCGCGGTGGTGCATGGAATACAGTCTTGCGCGCCATTCGAGTCACCAACAGGCATTGGGCTTTTCCCGGTAGAGATGATATTTTGGGGTTTCGTTGTGCGAAATAAGATGATGTAAATCTAAATGATAGAGATGATGAATAATGTTATGTCTGCTTTTAGAAGCTGGAATATATAACTTGCTAACACATAGTTACAAATAAAATCAAAAATCATAAAATATGATGAAAAATAAAAGCATTTTTATCGGAATAGTTTTAGTTTGCTTATCAATTGTTATAGCCAGTGGTGTTATTGCGACAAAAATTATTAATGAGAGAAAAATTGCCTCACAACCAACTATAGATACTACGCAAGTTGCTGAATTCTTTTTTTCAGAAGATAACCCTGCATTTCTTACGGCTATCGCTTCATTTCCAACCGCTACTCCAGCTAGTGAATTGGTTGAGAAAGTACATGCACGGTATATACTTACATCTGATGAAACTACGGCAAATGACGTGCTTGTAAAACTTAAGTCTGGCGCAAATTGGGATGAAATGTGTAGGCAATATTCATTAGACGAGCGCACAGTCCAAACTGATTGCGACCTTGGTTGGTTTCCTCGTGATGTAATGGTAAAAGAGCTTGAGATTTTGGCATTTAATACACCAGTAGGCGAATTCGGGGGACCAGAGCAGACAATTTATGGCTGGGTTATTATTCAGGTGCTTGGTCGTGAAATACGTCCATACACAGAAAGTTCAAATTAAAGAGTGTTGCCAACACAGCCCAATAAAGCATACACGACACAAGAGAATAAATGACACTCAAACGAATGGATAACGTCGGCATCGTAGTGGAATCCCTTGATACCACAGCACAGATATTTCTTTTGACTTGATAAAATCATAACATGTCACAAACTCAACGTATCATTTTATATTCCCTCGCTATCATCGCCAGCGTCGCATGGATTGGAATCTCAGCAGACACAAGCAACATCACCAACGGATTTGCTCCGCAAGAAGGTTTCTCCGCACCTGATTTCAGTTTAAAAACACCCGATGGCGAAACCTATACGCTTTCAGAATTAAAAGGCAAAGCCGTGCTGATTAATCTCTGGGCAACGTGGTGTCCGCCTTGCCGTGCTGAAATGCCCGCCATGCAAAAATTGTACGAAGAATACGAATCTCAAGGCTTAGTGATTTTAGCCATCAACATGACCCATCAAGATTATCCGCTTGCCATTGTGCCATTCGCAAATGAATACGCACTCACCTTTCCCATTCTATTAGATGAAACAGGTGAAACCGCCAGCGCATATCAACTGCGCTCATTGCCATCGTCTTACTTTATCAATCGAGCAGGCATCATCACCGAAGTAGTCATCGGTGGACCGATGTCCGAAGCGTTATTGCGCACTCGCATTGAAAAAATCTTGGAATAAAAATCCATGCTTGAATTATTTCGGGACATCTTCGCTCCGCCTCGCCATTTAATTTTGCTTGTGCTTGCCGTTTGGCTTGGGGCTACACTTACAGAAAAACGCGCCGAACGTTTTGGCATAAACAAAGATGACCTCAGCCTAATCATTTATCATGGCTTCATCGGTTTTATCATCGGCGGGCGTTTATCTTTTGTTTTGCAAAACATCACTGCTTTTATTCAAAGCCCTTTCAGCATTTTTTCAGTCAACGTAGATTTATTCGATGTCTTCGGCGGCAGTGTTGTATTTATCATCATCGCATTGATAATTATTCAACGCCGCAAACTTTCTTTTTGGTCAAGCATAGATGCGCTCACACTATTCTTTGCAATTTTAGTCATTGGCTTATCATTAAGTCATCTCGCCGCAGGCACAGCCTTTGGGATTCCCACCACACAACCTTGGGGCATTGATTTATGGAACGCTACTCGCCACCCGACTCAAATCTACGCCTTCATCGCTTCACTCCTCATCTTCTGCCTGCTCTGGTTCCCCAAACAGACTCTCCGCCCCGGCATTCACTTCCTCACCTTCGCCGCATTGACATCCGCCTCACAAATTTTTCTGGGCATGTTCCGCGCCGATTTAACCTTGATACTTAACGGCATCAAACAAGAACAAGTCATTTCACTTATTGTTTTAATAATCTGTTTCATATTAATTGAAATCCGCCTTAAACAAACCACCACTCCCCAGTGATACAATCAAATTATGTACAGCCCAGAGACTGTTGCAAATGAAAAAAACGAGTTGCTTCAAGCCGTTCTCAATGCGCGTGCGTACAAACCGTTATATGTAAAAATCAAAGTCTTTTACGGGTGCAACTTAAAATGTGAGATGTGCAATCACTGGCGTGACACACGCGAACCACCTGTTACCGCCGAACGCTTCAAAGAAGTGATTAGTGAATTAGCAAACATGGGGACGAAAAAAATTCACATCTCTGGTGGTGAACCCATGCTCCGCCCACACATCCCGGATTTTGTAGAAACTGCATCATCTTCGGGTATCAAAGTCACCATGACCACCAACGGAACCTTAGTCACCAAAGAAAAAGCAAAACGATTGGTCGAAGGCGGGTTACGTGGCGTCAATATTTCGATTGATTCACCCAACCGCAAAATGCACGAAAAAATTCGCGGTGTCGAAGGTGCCTTCAAATCTACTGTCAAAGCCGTGCAATTGTTTAATCGCTATAAACACAAAGGCAAATTGACCATTCGCATTAACACCGTCGTCAGCCGTACAAATTATCAAACCCTCGCTTCATTACCTGACCTTGCACACGAACTCGGCGCGGATGGTATTAACTTAATCCCCGTAGATGACCACTGCGGTGAAATATTATCCATGCGTAAAAAAGATATTGCGTTATTCAATGAAGAGATTGCGCCGAAGATTGCAGAACGCGCTTTGGCACTCGGTTTAATTGTGTCGGATGAAGATGCGTTTCCCTTTGGCAGAGACGAGTCGCAAGTCAGGTTAGGACGCGCAGGCAGATATGCTTTTGGGTATTATGATAAACATCCCTGCTATGCCCCATGGACGCATAGCCTGATTGACTTCAATGGCAATGTGTATGTGTGTTGTATGACGCGCGAAAAAATTCCGCCGATTGGAAATATTATCAATCAATCTTTCAAAGAAATTTGGGAAGGGGATGCCTATCGTCACATCCGCTTGAAGATGCACCCGCCTTCATTGAAACCTTGTCAACGCTGTGATGATTTTATTGAACAGAATAAAAAAATATGGGAGATGATTGGACCATATTAAGATAATGTCGTTGCGAGTCGCGTTCTTGTTCTTCGCGACGAAGCAACCTCATTATTAATAGGAGATTGCTTCGCCGCAAAGAACGTGGCTCGCAATGACATGTCAACTCAAATCCGAAAAAACATCACTGCTATCATTATCATCCCACGTACTAGAACGACCAAACGTATCCAAATCAGTTGCCGTAAACAAAGTCGCCGCAATCGGCAACGCCACAGGAATATCTAACCCTTGCTGACAAGCCAAACACACTCGCCCCTCTTTTCTTTGATTCGTATGCTCATCACAAAAACCACGCCCACACTTTGTGCAAGTTCCCAACGAAGGGTTCTCACAACGATGCGGAACCAAATAACCAATCACCATTTCACATTGTTCAGCCATAATTTTTTTATGTCATTGCGAGGACTGATGGTCGAGTGTCGCCAAAGGCGATGTATCGAGACCCAGCCCGAAGCAATCTCCTGATTAAAATGAAAATCGCATTTCTTACCGAAAAGTATACACCAGACATTGGCGGGCTTGCAATCTCAACTCATAGACTCGCAAATCTACTTGCAGATGCAGGACATGAAATCCGCCTCTTCGTCCCAACCTCCAACCTGCCAGCCTCCGAGACGCATACACTTTCAGCAAACAGAATCAGCGTCACCCGTTTCGGTGCACACAAACGTGTAGATGATACATTAGTGGATTGGTTCGAATTAGTTGTTCAAGCACATCAAAAAGAATCATTTGACTTAATCCAAGCCTATTTTCTTCCGCAAGCAGGTTTCGTAGCAACGTATGTTGGCAAATACCTAAGCATTCCAAGTGTTGTTTCAATTCGTGGCAATGACATCGAACGCGCCGCATTCGACCCAAGCAAATTTTCACATGTCATGTATGCACTCCAAAATGCAAATGCAGTCACCACCAATGCGAGCCTCTTAGTCAAAAAAGCAAAAGCATTGATTGATAGAGAAATTATTTTGATTCCGAATGGCATTGATACAAATCATTTCAAGCCGATGGAGAGAAATGATTTGTTGGCAGAGGCTTTAGAAATAGAAAATGGAAAGTTGAAAGTGGAAGAAGGAAAGAAGAAAGAAGAAAGAAAAGTTGTCGGTTTCGTTGGCGAGTTACGAGAAAAAAAAGGTTTACAAACGCTCCTGCTTGCCTATGCGCAAGTCAATAAAAAACAGCCTGTGACATTATTAATCGTCGGCGAAGTTCGACAAGGCGAAGATAAAAAATTCTTTGATGAATTCCAAGTTACGAATCCCGATTCCCGAATTATTGTCACTGGACTCATCCCCCATAAAGATTTACCATCTTATTATTCTCTGATTGATGTCTTTATTCATCCATCACTACGAGATGGAATGCCCAATGCAGTTCTCGAAGCAATGGCTTGCGGAAAAACTGTCATCGCTACACCTGTTGGCGGAGTGATAGATGTAATTGAAGATAAAAAGAATGGCTACTTTGTGAATGTCAATGATGCAGATGGATTATCCAATAAAATGATTGAAGTGTTAAATAGTAATCAAGAAGAAATTCAAAAGTCGGCAAGAGAAACTATAATTAATCAATTCACGCTTGAAAAAGAATTGAATGCGAATATAAATATCTACAGAGGTTTGGGAGGCAACCTATGAAAGCTCAATACGAAGTGAATGATTCAAAAATATCAAACAAAGAAAAAATTGCTATTGTTTTTTTATTAATTATTATAG
>DQGV01000431.1 GCA_003524705.1 Anaerolineae bacterium
TCAGCAATGGACAATTTTGAATAACACACCGATTCAAGTTTTGTTTTCATCAGAAGATAAAATTGTGAGTAAATTAATTGCCATCGTTAATGATGCTGAAGTCAATATCCGCTTTTTGGCGTTTAGTTTTACAGACGACCCATTAGCCCAAGCCATGATAGACCGGGCTCGTGCAGGCTTAGATGTGAAAGGTGTGTTTGAAGCATTTGGAAGCACGTACAGTAGTTCGGAGCTCCGCAAGTTTTGGTGTGCAAACGTCCCTGCTCGGCAAGATGGAAATGGCAGTTTTTTACATCACAAAGTGATAATCATTGACAATAGCATTGTGATTACAGGCTCTTTAAACTTCTCGGCTAATGCTGATGATAGTAATGAAGAAAATGTGATTATTCTCGATAACCCCGAAATTGCGGCTTTGTATATACAAGAATTTGAGAAAAATTGGGCTCAGACGAAAGATGTATCACCTGGAACATTTACTTGCGAGTAATTGATAGTCCCACAGAGTATAATCAACCCCATGAACCCGTTGGCTGACATGCACAGTCAGAGCCGCTCGTTTCGCGGGTATATTTACATATCTGGTCAAGGAGTTTCCTTTGACCAGATTTTGTGTTAATACATAAAAATTAAGAAATTAGAGGAGTATTTATGACCATTTCACAAACTTTTGTATCCCCTTCGCATTCTATTGCTCAAGCCCGCAAGGCTGATTATGACCTTGCTAAAATCGGTATTTCAAGTGTGAAAAATGCGTACTGGAACTTGACCACTGAGTCCCTTACGGAAGAGGCGATTTATCGTCATGAAGGCAATATTGCTTCTGATGGTCCGTTGGTTGCTCACACAGGCAAACATACAGGTCGCAGTGCAAATGATAAATTTATTGTAAAACATGTTGATTCTGAAAATAACATTTGGTGGGGGCAATATAACAAACCATTTGACACAGAAAAATTTGATGCCATCTACAAAAAGATGACTGAATTTATGAAAGATAAAGAAGTTTTCGTGCAAGATGTGTATGCTGGTGCAGATGAAAAATATCGTTTGCCAGTTCGTTTTGTAACAGAATATGCTTGGCATGCTCACTTCATTCGGAATATGTTTTTACTGCCCCAAACTTTAGAAGAACACAAAAACTTTGTCCCTGAATTTACAGTTGTGGATATACCTTCATTCAAAGCATCACCTGATGCCGACGGCACGCGCAGTGAGACGTTTATTCTTCTGTCGTTTGAAAAGAAACTTGTGATTATCGGCAACACACAATATGCTGGTGAAATGAAAAAATCAATTTTCACGGTCTTGAATTATCTTCTTCCGCTTCAAGGCGTGATGCCCATGCATTGTTCTGCAAATGTGAATCCAAACAATAAAAATGATGTCGCTTTATTTTTTGGATTAAGTGGAACAGGCAAGACGACCCTTTCAGCAGACCCTGCCCGCCGCCTCATCGGTGACGATGAACATGGGTGGAGCGCGGATGGAGTTTTCAACTTTGAAGGCGGATGCTATGCCAAAGTCATTGGTTTATCTGCATCGGCTGAACCACAAATTTTTGCCGCTACACATCGCTTTGGCACAATACTTGAAAATGTGCCGTATGATAAAGTGACACGCCGTATTGATTTGATTGATGAATCAATTACTGAAAACACACGCGCATCATATCCACTAGAATTTATAGACAATGCTGTACCTGAAAAATATGCTGGGCATCCAAAGAACATTATCTTCCTTACGTGTGATGCAACTGGCGTTATGCCTCCCATTGCGAGATTAAATCTCAATCAAGCCTTGTATCAATTTATATCTGGGTATACATCTAAGCTTGCTGGTACAGAAGCAGGTTTAGGCAAAGAACCGCAAGCCACATTCAGTGCCTGTTTTGGCGGACCCTTTATGGTGCATCATCCATCGAAATATGCTGAATTGCTTAAGAAAAAAATTGAAGAACATGGAGTCGCTTGTTGGTTGGTCAATACAGGCTGGGTGGGTGGTGCTTACGGAGTTGGCAAACGCATTTCCATTAAACATACACGTGCTTTGCTATCCGCTGCATTGAGTGGCGAACTTAACAAAGTTAAATTCAAAGTTGACTCTATCTTTGGTTATGAAGTGCCGACTTCCTGCCCTGATGTTCCCGCAGAAGTGTTAGACCCATCTTCTTCATGGGCTGATAAAGTTGCCTACGAAAAAGGCTATAAAGAACTTGCCAAACGCTTTGTAGATAACTTTGCAAAGTTTATCGATGGCACACCGAAAGAGATTATTGAAGCGGGACCGAAAGTTTAGGTTTACAACTCAACTTTCCCTTAAGTAAGAAGCGAAAGCGAAAACAAAAAACACCTTGTGAAATTTCACAAGGTGTTTTCTTCCTTTACTTATAAGGTGATGCAGTCGGTTGGGTCACAAACTTATGTGTCTTTGCCGCGGCGCGCATCGCGCGTTCAAAGGCACGGCGTTCGGCTTTCATTGCATCAATTTTTCTTTGCACATGTGGAGCAAAAAAACCAGCATAGCGTTTTTGTAGTTCTGGTCTTTGCCAATCACTCCCGCCCACTTTACCGCGGCAGGTGGGTGCACCACATAAACATTCAAATTCATCGTATGCCATTGTATCGCTCATAGCATAATCAAAACAAACTTCCTCGCCGATTTTGATATCTCGCATAGCAACGAGTCCAATCTGGCCCGAAAGACCTGCATTCGGATTGCACGAGTGATTTACATAATCGCCTTCGCTAATCGGGCGTGGCACCAAGAAGTGTCTATCTTCTACTTGAATGCACAACATCTTTTCACGTTCAGGCAAATGAATAAAATCTTCCCACTCATAAACAACTCCGCCGAAAACTGCAATCAATTCACCTTTCTTAATCGGTTCAATTGCAAAAATACTGTTTCCGCTTTTATCGGCTTTCAGGCGGCCCTCTAACTTAGAGGAAAGATAAGAACTTGGTTGCTCGGACATTCATAAAACTTCCTTTCGATATTTAGATTAAAAATAAAAACGCCTCCCGCGGTGGACGAGCCGCGAAAAACGCCATTGAT
>DQGV01000163.1 GCA_003524705.1 Anaerolineae bacterium
ATTTCTGCTTCATTACATCGTGCCTCTTTATATGCCGAAACACAAGAAAACTTGCGGGTCTTATCCATCATTCAAAATATATCCAGAACCATTGCTAGTTCATTAGAAAAAGAAAAAATCGCGAATCAAGTTGTCACTGCTTTAAAAGAAGCGTTTGGATACACTCATATCAGCATTTATTATTTAGAAGAAGATTATCTGCAACTCGCCGCCGAGATGGGCTATCCAAAAGAAATGGTAATTGAGAAAATTCACATCAGCCAAGGTGTAAGCGGACGTGCCATCCGCACAAAGACTGTTCAATTTATTGAAGATACAACTCAGGAAGATATGTTCCTAAGAGCCGACCATGCCATCACAAGTGAAATTTGTGTTCCACTATTAAAAGATGACCTTGTGCTTGGCACATTAAACATCGAAGCAAATCATTCTCGCAAATTAACTCAAATGGATGTAAACCTACTCACAGCAATTGCTAGTCCGCTTGCTATTGCTATTGATAATGCCCGTTTACACGAACAAATCAAAAAAATGGCAACTACAGATGCCGTCACAGGTTTATCAAACCGTCATGTGTTTGAAGAAACGCTCGCCGCTGAAGTAGAACGTGCACAAAGACTTGGTATGAATGTCTCGCTCATTATTTTTGATATTGATGGCTTCAAAGAATTTAATGACAGTTATGGTCACCCCGCAGGTGATGCGCGTTTGAAAGGCATGGCAGATATTATCAAAAACAATTTACGCAAATATGATATTGCCGCACGTTACGGTGGTGACGAATTTGCCATCATCCTTTCCAATTCAAATGAAAAAAACGCGCTCAACTTTGCCAAACGTTTACACGAAGCCGCGCAAATTGGCGCACCAAAAGATTCAGCAGGTTACACACTTAGCATGGGCGTGGCAACTTTTCCACAAGATGCCGCTAATCATAATGAATTGCTCATCGCCGCAGACCATGCCGCCATGCGTGCCAAACATTTAGGTAAAAATAGAGTCCAACGAGCAAGCGATACAAGATAGATGAAAAGACTTGACCTCTTCCCCATCACCACGAAAATTGAAAACAATGAATTGAGCATTGCAAGAATTAATTTAAAAAATCTTGTAGATGAATTTCAAACCCCGTTATACATTTATGATAAAGCGACTCTTGATTCATCGGTAACTGAATACAAAAACGCTCTCGCTTCTTACTACGGGACACATGCTTCTGTCACCTACGCAGGCAAAGCCTACCTTTGCACAGCCATCGCCCAATGGACTCAATTGCATGGCTTAACCCTCGATTGCACAGGCGAAGGTGAAATTCATATCGCATTAAATGCAAAAGTAAAACGTGAAAATATCCTCGTGCATGGAGTTAACAAATCCGATGCGGATTTGAAATCTGCTATTCAACATGCTGGCACAATTGTCGTTGATAATTTAACTGAACTTGAAAAAATAAAAGAGACTCTTCGCTTCGCTCAGAGTGACATGAATCTGTGGCTTCGACTTTTACCCGGTGTCACTGTCTCAACCCATCATGCACACACACAAACAGGTCATCACGAAAGCAAGTTTGGGATGACACGTGAAGAAATACTTCAAGCTGCAGAGTTTTGCAAAAAAAATAAAATGCCTTTGAAGGGTTTGCATTTTCATCAAGGTTCAAACTTTCGAGACCCTGAGCCATTAATCCCCGCTATTGATTTGGCTTTAGATATTGCTAAAGAAATCGGATTTGATGATGAATGGCATTTTTGCCCTGGCGGAGGTTGGGGCGTGGCGTATCATGAAGATGAATTGCCACATCCATCTATTGAGCATTATGTCAAAGGGGTTTGTGAAGCAGTGATTGAAGGATGTGAAAAAAGAAATCTATCTCTTCCCCATTTACATTTGGAACCCGGCAGAAGTTTAGTTGCATGTGCAGGTGTGGCAATTTATCGAGTCGGTGCAATAAAAAAACGTGAGAACAAAACTTGGGTTTTAGTAGATGGTGGCATGGCGGATAATCCGCGTTATGCAATGTATGGGGCGAGATATAGTTGCCTAGCGGTAACAGGCATCACTGAAGAAAGAAGCGAAGTGATTTCAGTTGCGGGTCCGTATTGTGAGTCAGGTGATGTCATCTTTGAAGATTTGCCAATGTCAAAACTCAAAGCAGGTGATTTGATTGCAGTGCCGATGAGTGGCGCGTATCATTTGAGTATGTCATCGAATTACAATGGCGCACGTAAGCCTGCTGTGTATATGTTGGAAAATGGGGAAGCGAAATTAATTCAGAAGAGAGAAACTTTGGATGATTTGTTGAGACGAGATTTGAATTTATAAAACAAAATCCGCCTTTCGGCGGAATTTTTATTTTTCAACTTTTTCTGTAGCGTTAGCTGGAATTGAAGAAGGTGACATGGCGGCTTTGCGCATTTGGTCTTCTTGCACCATGTGAATGCCATTGTTGACTTGGTTACTTAATTTTGCAATTTGGTCTTGCAATTGCATGAGTGTTTCGAGAACGTAGTTATCTGCATCGGCGCGAACGGCTTCGGCTTCGGCGCGTGCTTGGCTGAGAATTTGTTCGGCACGACGTTGCGCTTCTTGCGTGATGATATCTTTTTGTGCCATTTCTGTGGCTTTATCACGCGCGAGTTGTACAGTGCGATTGGCTTCTTCTTGTGCTTGTGCCATGACACGGTCTCGTTGAGCGACAACTTGTTGCGCTTTTTTCACTTCGTCGGGGATGGCGATGCGCATTTGGTCAATCAATTCCAACATGCGGTCTTCATCCACAATGACGTTATGCGTGAAAGGCACTGCTTTCGCATCATTGAAGAGTTCTTCGAGACGGTCTATCAGTTGCAGAATGTCCATAAGTTATTTATGCAATTTTACTCTGAAAATCAATTATTAACAATTCTAGCACAAATTAATCACGCAAAGCATTGGGCGGGGAATGTTCCCCCATTTGGGCTACTTTTTCTTTGAGGGCTTTTTCGACATGCGGCGGCACCATGCTAGAGACATCACCATGCAATGTGGCAATCTCGCGCACTGTTGTAGATGAAAGAAATGTATGTTGTTCAGCAGTGATTAATGCCACAGTTTCAACCGCATCTTTGGCTAAGCGTTGATTTGCCAACGCCATGCGGAATTCAAATTCAAAA
>DQGV01000133.1 GCA_003524705.1 Anaerolineae bacterium
CATCATCACAGACGTTTACATTGGTAAGAGTAAATGAAGGTGATAGATTGGGTTGGGTTGGGATCACAGATGGAAAGAAGAAAGAAATTTTATTAGCCACAGCATCAGGCATGGCGATTCGCTTCAAAGAAGATGATGTTCGCCCGATGGGACTCGTCGCCGCTGGTGTGAATGCAATTAAGTTGGATGATAAAGATGAAGCCATTGGCATGGAAATTTTGCCCGCCGATGGTGATTTGTTCTTCTTAACCAGTGACGGCAAAGCCAAACGTGTGGATGTAAAAGAATTTCCAGTGCAAGGTCGTTATGGCAAAGGCGTAGTCGCATGGGATTTACCCAATAAAGTTTCGTTGGTTGGCTTGGTGAGTGGAAAAGCGAATCATGTCGCCACGATTCATTTGAGCAAAGGCGCACCGAAATCTACAAGATTAGATGAAGCCAGTTTACGAAAACGCGCCGCCTCCAAAGGTGACTTGGTTGTGGAAGTAAAAGATGGTGCTGTGATTACAGGTCTAGCAGTGGGTTGGGAGTTGGAAAGATATGTTGGCGTGCCGAAAGTGGAGAGTAAGAAGAAAGAGGAAAGAGGGAAAGTTGTAAAGAAAGAAGGAAAGAAGAAAGAGAAGAAGGTTGTGAAAAAATCTACGCCGGTGAAGAAGAAAATTTCTAAGCCAGTTAAGAAGGCGAAGTCGAAACCTGTGAAGAAGACGAAACCTGTAAAGAAGAAAAAGAAATAGATTTTAAAAATACCTCTAAGATGAGAGGTATTTTTATTGTTTATCTAGCTTTTTTACGAATTACCATTACTACTTTGCCTCTGACTTCAATTTTCTCATTATTATTAACTTTGATAGGCTTAAATTCAGGATTTGCTGGCTGAAGTATGTATCCATCTTTTTCTTTGAAAAAATATTTCAGTGTGACCTCTTTGCGATCAGATAACCATATCGCAGCCATCTCTCCATTTTTGACGCTTTCGGTAGGTTTCATAATTACAATATCGCCATCATTAATTAGAGCATCAATTAAACTACTGCCTTTAACCTTAAGAGCAAAAAGATCGTTTTTTTTCTCGCCGAGTGAAGTTGGAAATAGGTTTTGTGCAATTTCTATATTTTCTTTTTTATTTTCAGTCATTGTTGACGCTTCTAGCGATGCTGGCGTGCTAGAATCAATTATTCCTAGCATTGGAATTTTTGTCATGCTTTGATTGTTTTTAGATGATATTTCATTTTCGTCAAAACGGATTTTTAAGTCATTCATACGAAGTTTTAGAGCTTCTTTTAATTTAGAGTAGCCATTTCTTTCAAACAAATCAACCCATTGAAAACGATTTATTCTATTTGGAACATCACAAACTTCTAATCGAGTAGGAATAATAAAACTAGTTCCTTCTGGTTTTTTATCTGCTTCGTCAAGTGCAAATTTAATTTCTTTTTGAATATACCCTTCTTTGTTAATAGAATCCATAGACAAACATACAACTACTATATCTGAACCCTTAACAGCTTTTTCTATTTCAAAAGCCCAATCTTGACCACCCATCAACTTTACTTCATCTAACCATACATCAAAACCATCATTGTGTAAGCGTTTGTAAAGCTTACGGACTTTAAATTTGTCATCTTTAGAATGGCAAAGAAAGACTTTAAGTTTACGGTTTTCCATATACTCTATTTTACCAATCTTAAGTAGCCCTCCCGCTTTACAATTTGTAAATCTTCAAACCTATATTCCCATAATGATTTTATAATATCCTCATCATCAACGCGGAGAAAACATTATGGCAAAAGAGATAAAAGATGTACCGGGCTTAGAACCGAAACCAATCATTGGTTGGCTGGGCAATGTAGCAGGCATGTTCTCTGACCCGCTTACTGCGCTCACTGATTTGCATCAAAAATATGGGGATGTGCTCACAATCTCGCGCGGTGGCAATCCACATTTATTTTTTGCAGGTCCCGGTAAACATCACACCTTGTTTGTGTTTGGCTCGCAATACAATCATCAACTCATGTCAAATTCAGATGTTTTTCATTCAGGTTCAATCTTAAGTACCTTGTTCCCGTATGGAGAAGTAGATACTCGGCGACGAGTCCTGCAAAAGTTAAGCATCGGCTTGTTTGGATTAAATGGCGAGATTCACCGTCGTCAGAGGCGTTTAATCATGCCCGCGTTTCATAAGCAACGACTCAACGTCTATTGTGATGATATTGTGCGGATTACAAATCAAAAATTAGATAATTGGAAAGTTGGCGAACAAATTGATGTTTGGCGCGAGATGATGAACCTAACATTACAAATTGTGGCGCAATGTTTATTTGGTTTGAATGCGCTCAAAGAAAGCCAAGCATTTGGTGAATTGATTCAAACATGGATAAAGTTAGCAGTCTCGCCCGGCGTTTTGTTATTTCAATCTGATATTCCCGGCTTGCCGTATCATCGTTTTGTAAATATTTCACATGAATTAGATTCTATTGTTCGAGAAATTATCAATCAAAATCGCCCCACATCTTCTAACAACCCAGACATACTTTCGCTAATGATTTCTGCCAAAGATGAAAATGGGAAGCCTGCATTTACAGATGATGAAATTGTTGGGCATAGTGCTATCTTTTTTACAGCGGGACACGAAACCAGTTCGAACGCTTTAGCATGGACTTTCTTTTTATTATCGCAACATCCGCATGTGATGGAAAAACTGCGCCTCGAAATTGACCGTGTACTTGGTTCTGCTTCCCCAAGCATTGACCACCTCAAACACATGCCCTACTTAGACGCTATCGTGAAAGAAAGTTTACGCTTAATGCCGCCTGCGCCTTTAAGTGCACGTATGGTTGCACAACCTGTTGAAGTTGGTGGGTATCAATTACCCGTTGGCACAGAAGTTGTCTTCAGCGCTTTTCATACCCATCGTGATGCTTCTATCTATGAAAACCCGAATCAATTTATCCCCGAACGTTGGGAGAAGATTAATCCAACAGCGTATGAATACATTCCATTTAGTACTGGGATTCGTTCTTGTGTTGGTATGCCATTAGCATTGATGGAAATTCCAATTATTCTTGCAATGGTCTTTCAAAAATTTCGCCTTGAATTATCTGCAAATGTGATTCCACATATTGGTCTGACCATGTCACCTAAACATGGAATGCCAATGATGATTCAACCCAAAGACGGCAATTACAACGCAGGCGTTGGCAAAGTAAAAGGAACGATTCACAAATATATAGATTTACAATCTAAATAAAACAATCTTCACAATGGTGAGTTAAGTCTATATCAAATATTTAAAAATCTTGCAGTAAGGTCTCGCAATTGTGCAAATGAAATGGGCTTTACCAACACAATGCTTGCCATGTTTCGATAAAACTCCGCTTGCACATTATCCGCAGTGGTGATGATAATACGAGAATTTTTTAATTTATCGTTGGCATGAATTTGCTTTAACAAATCTGCGCCATTGACGTGTGGCAAGTGCATATCAAGCAAAATAATTTTCGGCACCACTTGAGTCAAACGTTCTTGGGCAACTTTGCCATCCAAAATCGCTTCCACATGATAGCCAGCCGCTTGAAGCGCGTTTGAAAAAATATCCGAGAGGTCTTCATCATCTTCAATTAACAATGCTAAATTTTCTATCATTATGCACCTTTCATTTCTTTGAGTAGGGGTAACACCACAGTAAACGTACTACCTTTTCCAATTCCACTTGTCACTTGAATTTCACCATTCATCAATTCAACCAACTGCTTGACGATAGATAAACCTAAACCAATTCCGCCATATTGACGAGTGGTAAATTCCAAATTATTTGCCTGACGAAACGCATCAAACACAAAGGGGAGTTCATTCTCAGCAATCCCGACGCCTGTATCTTTCACTTCAATCTTCCAATGCTCATCGTCTGCACAATTCAAAGACACAGTAATTGAACCTATTTGTGTAAACTTAAGTGCATTGCCCGTCAGGTTAATTAAAATTTGTTGCAAACGTTGAGGGTCACCGACCAGTTCGCCCGGCATATCTGAGGCGATGTTTGTCACAAGTTCCAAGCCTTTATCTGTGACTGCTTTATCCATCGCAATGCGTAAATTTTCTAAAAGAGAAGCAGTTTGAATGACTTCTGGTTTAACAGATAATTTGCCCGCTCGAATTTGCGCTTCATTCAACAAATCACCGACCATGTTGAGCAAACGAGAAACATTTACCATCACACGCTGAGTCACTGACAATTGTTTTTCATTCAACGGACCATGCACACCTTCTCGCAAAATTTCAGCATGACCCATAATGGCGTTCAGTGGTGTTCTCAATTCATGCGAAACAACCGCCACAAAGTTATCTTTCATTTTTTCAATTTGTGTTTCTTGAGTAATATCACGGAACACGGCTACAGAACCAATCGTCTCTTGTGTTTGTGAATCGTGCACATCTGCTACGCTAGCGGAAAGCACTTTATCGCCCCACTCCACACGCGGATTAATTTCAGAATGTTCTGATTTTTGAATCAAGTCTTTGATTGATTGCTGACTCTTGTGCGGAATATTTTTTACTTGAACAAAATTATCCAACGAAATCCCTTGCAATGTTTGAACAGGAATTTCAGTAATTTGACTCAAGGCTGGGTTTGCCAATGTTGCCACATGTTGTTTGTCAAACACAATCACGCCATCAGCAATAGAATTAAGAATGGCTTGGTTACGACCTGATTCAATGCGTTCGCGGGTTAAGGCATCTGCTAGTTCGTTGGTTCGCTCAATTACGATTTGGTCAAGGTCAGCATTGATGGTTCTCAAATCTCTTAATGCCGCTTGCAAACCACTGGATGACATCCAAGAAATTAAGGCAATTAGAAAATAGCTTAACATGGCAGTCACATTTGGTGATTCGTTGATGGAAATGGCTAAGAGAGAAATAATGATGGAACTTACTGCCGCAAATATAAAAGTGGAGTACGCCTGCAAGATTAAACTTGCCATCACAATCGGAATCATAAACACGAATAATGAACGTCCGATGGCAATTTGCTCAGGTGTGTCACTAAAGCTAACTACCAGCATAACAACGCCGAGGAAAATATAAGACGATACATTTCCTTCGCGCACGCGATTTAGCCAATAAATGCCCGTCATGCTAAGGAGCATGAAAATACTAGCCAGACCGATAAAAAGATTATCTTGCGGGTCAATATTGTTTAAATTGAAAAGCGAGATAGGAATCTGAATAATTAACAACACCGCCATTCCTAGAATGATGATGTTGAGGTTTCTCCTACGGCGTTGGTCGTCTGGGTCAGACGATGAAACTTCGATGAAGTTTTGAATCCAAGCGTTTATTTTTTTCAAAATTGTTTTCCGAGCGTTAAAGCACTCGCCACAGCAGATTGAATCACAATTTGCGGGCTATACAAACACTTCCCAATCCATAACGGCGGATAGGGTTTATCTGCATTTGCCTCTAGCCACTCGACTCCTTTCTTGAGGATGTTGCCCTCAATTTTACTGCCGCTTTGATTCCAAACCCATAACGCTTGCATTGCATAAGCGGTTTCCTCAGCTGTAGGCATGTAGGTTCCCCACGCGCCATTGGCATGTTGGGTAGAAAGAAGCCAATCTACCGAATCGCTGACTAAATCATTATCATACCCAGCACAGGCAATGATGGCATGACAAGTTGTGTAATATGGCGAGGAATGCCATTTATCTAACCAAAATTTGCTATTGCCTTTCACTCGTTTCAAAAAGCCCAATGCTTTTTGCACAGAGGGATGTTTGCTTTCGTAGCCTGCTTGGCGTAAAGCACCTACCACATGAATATTTGCACTAATGGATGTATTCGCTTCTAGTGGATAACATCTGAAATATTCTTCTTCTTCATACCCTAAAATACTTTCAACATCTTTTTTATAACCATATTGATAAAGCGTATCGAATACCAAACTGGTCATGTCACTATCTTTGACGGAATATTGCGTGGCGAATCCAATGCCGAGGTTGGGAATCCATGCCTCCGCAAGTGTATCAAGCAGACCCGTAATGCGAGGCGTGGCTTCAAAATTAGGAATTAGTTTCAGGTTCCATAACGTCCAAGAAATTTCAAAGGCATCAAACGAAGCAACGTTTGGAAAGCCACCATCTTCTTTAACATTGTTCGTTAAATAATCAAAGGCGCGTTGATTGTTTTGATTGACATACAAAGAATAATAAGCAGTGGCTGATGGGCTGTGACCAATTGAACCATTTGGTTCTTGCAAGTTTTCAATGTCAAGCATATGCAAGCCATCTTCACCGGCAATTTCAGCCGAGAATGCCATTGTAGTTTTTCTGTTAATTAAACTTCCTTTGATTTTAGAAAGTTTCAATGCACGTAATTCAGCTAACGAATTTAAGATTTTATCTCCGTGTTGCTTGATGATGCCCAATGCTTGCGCCTCTGCGACTAAGGTCGGAATGATCATTTCAAACCCAATCGTTACTTTGTTGGAATCATTTAACACATCTTTGGTAACGCCATTAACGATATTTTCTAAAGCCTTAACTCCACGTTCAATTTGAAGTTTGCTTTTTGCGGGGTCATATTTTTTTAACGCAATCATGGCTGATAAAGTTGAAATGACTCTATCGTAATAGTTGATTGGATATTCTGCACCCCAAGAGCCATCTGGTAATTGATGCGTGTTTAACCAATCTAATGCGCCTTCTGCAATGGCAGGTGCTACATCAGATAATCTTGCACCCCAAGCAGTATCATACGCTGTGCTGGGCATTTTGCCCGGTCCGATATTTTCGATGAGGTTGTTGATGATGGTGTTCATATTTTTTTCTTTCTTCTATGATGTGAGTTATATAGATGGAAGCCAAATGTTTGACGTTAAGGTTCCTGTGCCTAAAACAACATTTTGATTTTCTTGATAATATTTTTTTATTTCACCAAATGCTTCAGCAGACAGCGAGAGATAATCTGGCTCTTCTACTCGCCTTGTATATAAATGGTCGTGCAAAATCATGCGCAATTGTTTCTCATTCATATACAAAGATGGCGCAACTGTGAAATACAAATCTTCGCCGCCCCATCTTAAAAAGGGATAATCAAAGACGGACAGGCGGTCGAAACCGATAAAAATATCGGCTTTTTCAACATATTCACCATAATAATTTTCGACAATCATATTTCTGGACGGCACCTCGCCTTTCTTTTGAAAATAATCCACTGCAAATTTGGCAGTGTGTTCATCGGCTTTGCGTTCATCAGCAAAGACACCGAAAAACAATTTTGCGTTTTGATGATGTTTGGTCTTTTTTGTTAAATCGTCAAACAATGTGACGATGTTTTCATACGGCGTGTTTTCTAAAGCATTGCGGTAGTCACCATAAAAATTGACGCGCACTTTATCTTCTTCATAAAAAGATAAAAAGTCAGTGCGTGTGGCAATGCTGGCCAACCCTTCTGCACCGATTTTTTCCATGTAATCATCACGTGTTTCTAAAACTTCCGCACCGATAACGGGTGTGATTAAAGTATCCACACCATGCTCGAAAAATAATTTGTAAATCTCAATATGTTTTTTGATGACAATATCGGTATAAGCCTCAATCGGGTTATCAAATTTTTTATGTCCATGTTCCAACATAAACCAACGTCGAGTGCCATTGATAGGAAAGACAACCACTTTTGAGCCACTTGCTTTAACAAGTTTTGCAACTTCTGATGTAGAGAGTTTGAGAAATTCTGGTAACGAAATCATGTGTTCCTTCGGCATCGTTGAAATTAAATTAAGAATTCCCCTCTATTGAAAGAGAAATTCTTTAAGAGGAGTAATCCAACTCCCAGTAATAAAAGTAATGAGGATATAAACCAAACTCAATACAGGTGCATCAAATGTCAGATGCGAAACTTGATAAGGAAGAAAAGTTTTTATTTTTTCTTTCGATTGTAAAAATGCAATCACAAAAACAATCACACAACCTAAAAAAGCAATCACATATCCAGCGGTTGTGCCAATACAAAACATTGCCAACAAAATCGGGATGAGATACGCCGCCGATGCAGATGTGGCGATTCCATAACCCAACATATTGGCGACATTTAACAACAACATTAACACGATTAAAATCCACGCCGCAAGCCTGACTTGATGATTGATTGCCAAACCTACACATAATGCTAGCAGGAGCATGATTGCAAGCATGGCGAAAATTGTTTTTACAGTTTCAAAACTTTTTGTCACCAACCAATACACAACCAACAGAATCATCGCGCCACTAATTGCAAGCGAAGTGACAATCACTACCATTGCAGATGCCTGGTCGTAGAGTGAGTAGGATGAGGGCAAGAGACTGGCTATTTGATTGATGAAAAACAAAGTGACTTCCTTAAACGAACTAGAACGAACAATTGGGTAATTGATTGCCAAAAATACCTAAAGATAGGCTTCAAAATGGGCTTCAAATTCAGTGATATTTAGGCTGATGGTTGAAATATTTTTTTCCCCTCAACATGAAACATGGCTTTCAACCACTGCGATTTTTAATGATAATTATATGGACTTCGATTATCCCGTGTTTTACAAATTTGTAAGGACAAGTTAACATCTTGCAAATTTGTAAGATAATTGCTTGATTTGGTGTTTTATTGCATAAAAAATGTATTTACATGCTTTTTATCATGTAGTATTAATATGGGAGAGAGGTATTAGCAATGATGGAATACAAGGTTGGGCTTGGAGAAGAAGAGAAATTCATCCATGCTTTTGCAAAAGGGAAATGGAATGCTGAAACAGATAATGCTCTGGTAAAAGAGATTATGACGATGGTGGAAAAAGAAGCGATTCTTAAAGTCTTATTGGATATTCGTGAATTGCAATTTAGTCATTCGATTTTACAAATGTTTCAACGTGTGCAAGAAATGCGCGAAAAACGAAAAGTGCCTAGCCTTACTAGTCGCCGGGTTGCAATTGTATATTCTGCTACACTTCCGATAGAGGCAAATTTTTTTGAAACCGTTTCACAAAATCGAGGCTTACCCTATCGTGTGTTTACAGATATAGATGAAGCCAAAGAATGGTTGTTACGCGGAAGTTAATGATTGCACTTGATAAGGCATTCCAGTGATTTGAAAGTTTTTTCCGTTCACTTCCAAATCAACTTTTACATCTAACAACTTAGCAGGCACGCCTGTGTTTGGATACCAAATTCGATTTTCAACGGGCAGAATTAATAAGCCATCTTCGTCACCGATGGGAGTGAATGTTTCGTTGATGTCTTGTCTGTAAACATCCATGCCTAATGTAGAACATAAGTCTTTTGCAAATGAAATCACATCTTGTGAAGGCAATCCAATTTCACTGACTTGTAAAATATGTTTGCTATTAAAGGATTCATCGGTCGCATTCTTTTGGTCGTGACGAGCAATGAATTCCAAAATATTGCCTGCCGAATCTTTGAAATAGATTGAAGATGAATTCCATGAGCCACCTGTAAATTCATCATTACCTTTGTCGTCTTTTAGTAATGGAATCTTTGCGGAAGTCCATGCTTTACATTCTGCAAATTTATTTTCGGGGATGTTAAAGCAAAAATGATATGCGCCATCAAAATCTTTTTGTTCTTTGAAAATCAAATCCGTTTTACCTGCTTGAATGTGTAATGAATCGTCATCAAGTGTTGCAGGCAATTCTAAAACCGAAGAATAAAATCCCCGCTGGTGAATCAGGTTAGACGTTAAGAGTTCGAGGCGTTTTATCAAAATTTTATTTTTGAATATTCCCAACCAAATCCAAATCAGGCGCAATCTTTCGCATGGCGAGAATCACATTGCCAACGTGTTCCCAAAGTTCCACGCCAAATTCTTTGGCTGCGTGTTCCATCTCTTCACGATTCGTTCCAGCGGCGAAGGCTTTGTCTTTCCATTTCTTTTTGACGGAACTTGCTTCTAAATCATAAAGTGATTTTGACGGACGCACCAACGCAACGGCTGTGATTAAACCTGTGATTTCATCACATGCGCAAATTGCTTTTCTTCTCAATGTATCACGCGGAATTTTGAGATGGTCAGCATGACTCAAAATATCTTGAATGATTTCTTCGCTGACGCCTCTTTCTCGTAAAATGGCTGAACCCGCTTGCGGATGCTGTTCAAGTGTTGGATGAATCTCCCAATCAAAATCGTGGAGCAGACCAATCAGTCCCCATGTTTCAACATCTTCGTTATATTTTTCGGCATAAAAACGCATAGCGGCTTCAACAGATAGCATGTGACGAACTAAACTTTCTGTTTTTACAAATTCACGTACAAGGGCTAATGCAGTTTCACGATTCATGATGTTCTCCATTTATATAATTTTATCTTGCAAAAAATAAAATTGCCAACAAAATTTTTTCAAACTCTACGGTTATAATTCACCCGTTATGCCCATTTTAGATAAACACATGCTCGAATTTGTAAGCCGTAGCCCTGAACAAACGCGGCGAATTGGAATGCGCCTCGGTGCTTTATTGCAAGCAGGTGATGTAATTTGTTTGCAGGGAAATCTCGGCGCGGGCAAAACAACGTTCACGCAAGGCATCGCGCAAGGTTGGGGTTCATTAGATTCAGTTTCCAGCCCGACGTTTATTATTGTCAATCAATATCGGCGAGCAGATGGTGACTCGATTTTTCATCTGGATACATACCGCCTCGACTCTACGGGGGAAGCTGAGCAACTTGACCTCGACAGTTATCTTAATGAAGGCGCTTTGATTATCGAATGGCCCGAACGCTTGGGAGATTTAATTCCAAAAGAAAATTTATGGATTAACCTTGAGCATGTCGCGGAAGAACATCGTCAGATGAATTTTCACGCACGGGGCGAAAGATATGATGAAATGCTGAATAACATTCGTGACTCTATGTTTGGAGGAAAATAAAGAATGTTATTAGCAGTAGATACATCCACAACTCAAGTTGGCTTGGCTTTATATAATGAAGATGAAGTGGTCGCTGAAATGATGTGGTCATCAAAACAACATCACACGACACAACTTGCTTCGGCATTATCTGATTTAATGAAGCGTTGTGATGTGACTATGGATAAAGTAGAAGCATTAGGCGTAGCCATTGGTCCAGGTTCATTTACAAGTTTGCGAGTGGGTTTATCTTTAGTAAAAGGAATTGCGTTTGCGAGAAATATTCCAGTCATTGGAATCCCTACTTTAGATGTAATTGCATCTGCACAGCCTTTAGATAAAAAACCTTTGATTTCTGTATTACAAGCCGGGCGCACGAGACTCGCTTTCAATGTATATAAAAGTGACAAGAAGCAGTGGCAAGCACAAGGTGAAGTCCGAAGCGGAAGTGTGGATGAGCTGCTGAGTCAAATTGAAGAGTCAACGATTGTGGCAGGTGAGTTAACATCTGAACAAAGAAAAAAAATGTCGAAGCATAAAAAAGTTTCGTTAGCATCACCTGCAAATTGTGTAAAACGTCCAGCAGTGTTAGCAGAATTAGCATGGACGCGTTTGCAAAAAAATCAGATAGACGATGTTGCAACGCTTGCACCCATTTATTTGCATGTGGCAGGAACGCCAATTGAATGAACTTCTTAATTCGCAAAATGATAATGAACGATTTGGAACAAGTCGTTGCGATTGACCAAGTTTCATTTTCATTGCCCTGGCCCGCGCGTTCGTTTCAATTTGAATTAACGGATAACCCTGCTTCACGCTGTTGGGTTGTAGAATTAGATAAAAAAATTGTAGCAATGATTGTCTCGTGGCTAATTTTGGATGAATTGCATGTTGCTACGATTGCAACACATCCTGATTTCAGGAAGCAAGGCATTGGAAAAAAATTATTAACTCATGCTTTGAAATCTGCAAGAGATGAAGGTGTGACAAGGTCTTTTTTGGAAGTGAGAGAAAGTAACGAAGCGGCGATTCGCATGTATAAAAGTTTTGGTTTTGTTGAAGACGGTCGCCGAAAAGAATATTACAAAGATAATCATGAAGATGCGATTTTGATGACATTAAATGATTTGAGTCATCTATAATTGTAGAGAAATTATGTCTGCTGAAACAACCCTCGCCCTCATTGCCAAAGAAGTTGCTGTATGTACAAAATGTGCATTGCATGAATCGCGCAAGAAAGCAGTGCCAGGTGATGGACCTGCTGATGCAGAGATTATGTTTATTGGGGAAGGTCCGGGCTTTCATGAAAATGAACAAGGCAAACCGTTTGTGGGTGCTTCGGGAAAATTTTTAGACCAGTTGCTTGCCCAAGCCGAATTGACTCGTGAAGATGTTTTTATTTGTAATGTAGTCAAGTGTCGTCCGCCCTCAAACCGAGACCCGCAACAAGATGAATTGGAAGCATGTGATTCATATTTACAATCTCAAATTGAGGCAATTAACCCGAGTATTATTGTGACGCTTGGCAGAATTTCGATGAGTAAGTTTTTCGGAAGTGTAAAAATTAGTGCAGTGCATGGACAAATGCAAAAAGTTGGTGAACGCTTTGTGATTCCGATGTTTCATCCA
>DQGV01000058.1 GCA_003524705.1 Anaerolineae bacterium
GTCGTTTCGCGCAAATACACTGCCACACAAATTTGAAGCAGGCACGCCCGCAATTGCTGAGGCGGTCGGGTTCGGTGCCGCTGTGGATTACTTGTCCAGCATTGGCATGGAAAACATCGCCGCACATGAACATCAAATCACAGAATATGCTTTGGAACGTTTGGAAGAAATCCCCGGCTTGAAATTGTTTGGTCCATCGGCTGATAAAAAGGGTGGAGTTGCCGCATTTACTTTAGATGGAATTCATCCGCATGATGTGGCACAAATTTTAGATAAAGATGGCATTGCCGTTCGAGCGGGTCATCATTGTGCGCAACCTTTGCATGAAAAATTTGGAATCCCTGCTACTAGCCGCGCTTCGTTTTATATGTACTCCACAAAAGAAGAAGTGGATTTGTTGGTGAATGGTTTGTATAAAGTGAAAGAGATGTTTAAGTAAATCTCATTAGTCTTACAAGTCGAAATGGTCGAACAAGTCCGACTGATCAGACCTTTTAGACTAATAAGACTATTCAGACCACAGGACTATTTTATGGACGATTTATATCGCGAAGTTATCATCGAACATTATAAGAATCCAAGTTATCGCGGAAAACTAGACCCGCATGATATTGCCTTTGCGGATAATAACCCTTTATGCGGTGACCATATCGAAATCAATTTGCGTTTAGATGAAAATGGAAATGTGAAAGAAGCATTGTTTGATGGTCATGGCTGTGCTATCTCACAA
The DNA here is from genome assembly GCA_003524705.1 of Anaerolineae bacterium. Next base: position 731 of record DQGV01000058.1, read on the forward strand.
GCCTCTGCTGATTTGTTGATGGAATCAATTATCGGCAAACCTTTAGAAGAAGTAAAACAACTCAAGAAAGATGACATCCTTGACATGCTCGGCATTGACCTTGGTCCTGTGCGTTTGAAATGTGCTTTGCTTTCTTTGAAAGTTTTGAAAGCAGGAGTGTATGGTTTAGGGGAGGCAAGTGATGAGTTGGTGGAATAATTAGACCTTAGACGGTGGACGATAGACGGTCAGGAATTGATATGTTTAACTATACAACCTTTGATGAATCAAAAGCAGAATTTATAGAAATTGCGCCCGCTTCCGAACTCCCAAACGGTGAGCGTTTGTTTGTTGACCTTGGTGATAAGCCGATTGTCATTCTCAATATTGCCGATAAATTATTTGCAATTGGTGATGTATGTACGCATGATGATGGTCCGCTAGGGGATGGGATGATTGAGGGAAATAATATCGTTTGTCCACGACATGGTGCTGAGTTTGATGTGCGCACTGGTCAAGCCGTGCAAATGCCTGCTGTAGTAGATATTCCTGCATACCCTGTCCGCGTGGTGGATGGGATGATTCAAGTGGGCGTACCGAAAGAATAGTATACTTAATTGATGGAAGATTTTGAATTCCCCAAGCTAAATAAAACTGTTCTATCTATTTTTTCTTCTTTTGATGAGGCGGAAAAAGAGGATAAAGAATACTGGCTTTCTCGAACTCCCTCTGAAAGACTTGCATACATGGAACTTTTGAGGAGAATCAATTATGGAACTGCGGCTACCGCCCGACTTCAAAGAGTTCTTGAAATTGTTGAAAGAAAATGAAGTTGAATATTTACTTATAGGCGGATATGCCGTTGGTTATTATGGTTATCCGCGCACAACAGATGACCTAGATATTTGGGTTGCTGTTCATCCTAAGAATGCCCAAAAACTTGTCTCTGTTTTTAAGTCTTTTGGGCTTGATGATGCTTCTGTAACTCCAGAATTGTTTTTACAAATACCTAAAATTATTCGTATGGGATTTCCACCTATGCGCTTAGAAGTTACAACTTATATTGATGGGGTTGAATTTGAAGCATGTTATAAATCAAGAAACATAGACCAAATAGACGGAATTGAAATCAATTTAATTGACTTGGAAAATTTGAAAAAAAATAAAAAAGCAAGTGGCAGAGCAAAAGACCTTGCTGATTTAGATAACTTATGACCAATAACCCTGTCCGCGTGGTGGATGGGATGATTCAAGTGGGCGTACCGAAAGAATAATTTTTTCTATTGCTTCACTAAAAAAGCACTCTACGGGTATAGTGCTTTTTTATTTCCGCCTCTTGCGCGTAGAATAAATTCTAAATTCTGTGTTATAAACTTAATACTGTCGAAGCCGATACCACAGACTTGAGAGGATAACATGACTTCGAAAATTTACACCGCGATACTTTTGTTGCTCATTGGTTTACTGGTTGTGTCTTGCACGCTTGGAGATATCACACCACAACAAGCCAGTCTGGCTACTCCAGCCGCTACGCCGATATTAGAGTTAAGCATCCAGCCAGATACAATTTCATTCAATACAGTGGGGCAAGTCATCAACTTTCAGTATGCCGTGAAAAACATTGGGCTTACAGGTGTAGCAGGTAGCGTCATTGCAACAGGTATCACCGTCAATTGCCCCGCACTGAACACTGTCGGCAACGCCAACGACTCTCTTGACCCTGATGAAACGATTATTTGCACATCATCACATACTGTTACACAAACTGATATTGACATAGGCTCGGTTACTTTTGTTTCTATGGCAACCATCAATGAGATTAGTTCCAATCAAGTGATGGTGACAATTTCTAGGCAACAAGCGCAAAACTTGTCTTTAGCCACAACAGCAAACCCCACAACCTATGAACAAGCAGGCAATCAAATCCTTTTTACTTATGTCATCACGAATACTAGCAATTCAGATGTAGGACCTGCTCAATTTACAATCAGTGATAGTTTGATTAGCACAGCACCATTTAATTGCGGAAATATAGACACGCTTCTTCCTGCGGGGGGAACTGTCACTTGTACCTCAACATATACTGTCACCGAAGCAGATGTGACTGCAAACTCGGTTACGAGCCTTGCCACTGCTTCGGGTGGGGCATCTGCTCCATCAGCGCAAACAAGCGTCACTGTAAATAGAGGCGTGGTTGCTCAATCTGGCCCATCAACGAATTTGGCTTCGGGTAGCACAATCTCGTATACAGTAGATGATGGTGATTGGATATGGCAGATTGCGCGTTGTCATGGAGCCGACCCACAACAAGTCGTTGCGGCGAATCCACAAATCCCAGTGCCTTCTCAAATTTCGCCGGGCATGATTATCACTGTTCCAAATATTGGTAGCAAAGGCACTGTGTATGGTAAGCCTTGCGTTGTGAAACATACCGTTAAGGCTGGTGAAACTTGGGTTTCTATTGCGCAACAGTACAATGCCGACCCTAGTATTTTGCAGATTGCAAACGAAAATTTATTAACAGTGGGTAGAGAAATTAATATTCCACGCAATTCGGCGGGGACGCTTGGTACATCTATAAAAGCATTGTCATTGACTATCACTGCTAATCCAACATCTTACCAACAAGTTGGGCAACAAATTACATATACCTACGTCATCAATAATAGTGGAAATACAACGCTAGGGCCTGCACAATTTACAATCACTGATAATCTTATTAGTAGTACACCTTTCAACTGTGGTGATGCAAATACAACGCTTGTAGCCAATGCAACTGTTACTTGTACAGCAACATATACGATTACGCAAGGAAATTTAGATTCTGTTTCTATTGTAAGCAATGCCACCGCTTCTGGTGCTAGTGTTACATCTTCACCTGCTAGTTTTACATTAAACAAAGTCGTCGTGGCGACAAATCTTTCACTGGTTGTTGTAGCAAATCCCACAACCTATAATCAAGAGGGTCAGCAAATTACTTATACCTACGCCATCACCAATAATGGAACTACGACTCTCGGTCCTGCACAGTTTACAATCAGTGATAATTTAATTAGCCCAACGCCGTTCAACTGTGGTGATGCCAATGTCACGTTAGCGCCAAGCGCAATTGTCACTTGTACTGCGACATATACCATTACTTTGGAAAATATGAATGCTGTTTCAATTGTCAACAACGCCACTGCTTCTGGCGCAGGTGCCACATCATCACAACCTGCTAGCGCAACTGTTACTAAGCAATAAATGTAATTCAAAAAGAGGAAAAGCATTTGCTTTTCCTCTTTTTTTACCATTCTCCTGCATAACGAATTTTATAAGGTTTTGTTACTTTCTCAATTCGAAAACGACGTAATTCCACCAATTGACGAATATGCAAATTATCATGAGCCACCCATGCTGAGAGCATATCCCCAGCAGTCATCGTTCCCCACTTGCTTTTATATTTTGTATTCCAATCTGAATTTTTTATGCTTTTCAACCATGCTAAAGATTTTTCACGTTCCTTAAAAAACTTCTTTTTCATGGAATTGAAATTTTGTTGATTATATTTTCTCAACTTCACCCAAGCTGTTGGTGCTATTGGATGCCATTCTTCATGCTGGCGATGCAAAATAAAATCCAAATGTTCGCGAAAATCTTCACGCTCTTCATCATACAAGTGACAAGTTACTTCAAGAATTGACCATTTCCCTACGCTTGGTTTGGCTTGCGCTTCTTCTTGACTTATACCTGCCAGCAAAGCCCCAAGCATTTCTGTGCTTTGAGTCAATTCTTGATACAGAGTCTCGAATTTCATCTTTCCTCTTCTTTCAAATCGTTAATCTGAAATCGAAAATCGTCCTACAATCCTCAAAATATCAAACCCTTCTGCAAACGGAACTTCTGCCAACGCACCATGACGTACCATAATCGAACGCGTTAATTCTTGATTGAAATAATATCTATCTTTGTATGTTTCATATTGAGCCAATGCCTCAATTTTCTTGTTTACATCTTCTTCAGAAACTTCAACAAGAAAATGTGGGAAAAATCCATACGAAGAGCGGACAACATCAAAGCCTAAGACAGTGATTCCGCGAAAGGCGCGTAAGGCTTCGTCGGTCATTGTATTGTGGTCTTGATGAACATCTTGCTTGGAATGCGTAAAGATTAAATCAGGTTTGAATTCTTTACGCAGTTTGAGAAAGTATTCAAGAATATCTTGTCTAGAGTCAGGAAACACACGTGTTGAGAAAGGACCGAACATCACTTGTGTTTCTGGAACACCAAGCACCTGCATAGATTGAAGGTGTTCATTTTTTACTTTTTTCAAATCAGGGTTTTTCTGGTTATCAGAAAGTGTGACACAAAGGATTTCAGTCTTTTTGACAATATTGTGAATCAAAGCACCACATCCGATTTCAATATCATCTGGATGCGCGCCGAGGAAAAGAACTCGTTTAGCGGAGAAGTTCATAATTCAAATCGTAGGGGCGAGGCATGCCTCGCCCCTACATGATTATTTTGTAGCCAAAATCCCACCGACAACTTTGGTCATTACCAATTTGCCATCGCGGTC
>DQGV01000342.1 GCA_003524705.1 Anaerolineae bacterium
GTAAAAACATGTCACGCGCCGAATCAGCAGGGACAATTAACTGTCCGCGCCGATTGGCTTTGAGAAATTTTTCAACACCACGAAAGTTTATATTTTTATTTAAAAATATTGTTTTATCTGGGTCTACTTCCGCCATGCCATGGTCAGCAGTCATTAAGAATAAAACTTTTTTCTTACCTGTGAAGATTCTTTCAAAATAATATTCCATCATCAATAAGAATGTTTTGATTTCGGCTTCGGTCTGTGGGGCGGTGGGACCATATTCATGTGCAATGGCATCAATCTTATCGAAATACAATTGAATGTAGGTGAGTTTATTTTGTTTTTCGAGCAATAATCCTAAATTGATGAATGCCTCAGAAAGTGTTTTGAAGCCGCGAATTTCTGAACCTTTCATCACTGTTTTTGAATAAGTGGATGCCATGTAATCACGAATACAAAAATTAAAAGAGTCTACGCCCATCTTTTTTAGGGCTGGGTAAAAAATTCCTTTTGGATAAATTTCACCAGCATTGCCGCCCATTTGATTTAATGTCTCTCGTTCAAAATTTCCTGCCTTAGAAAATAATAAAGGTGCAATCACTTTATCAACAGTTGGTTCATAGTAATACCATTCGTGTACGCCGCTTTGACCAACTGGAAGTCCGGTATGAATCGTCGTCACATGCGCGGCAGTGGTAGATGGGAATTGCGAAGTGATTTTTTCAATCTTTCCATGTTTTGCAACGCGTTTAATAAATGCTGACTCTTGATATTGCTCAAAGAATCGCCAGCCAAAGGCATCAATAAAAAATAAAACCACAGCATCATATTGTTTGGAAGCAAACGCCTCTTTGACTCGATTTGGAATGCCTGCAAACCCGCCTGAGTCGTATCTTGGTTTGATGAAAGATGGATGCACTTGATTCCTTTTTAATAGTCTTCTTACATTTTATCGCATATATTACTGGTAAGATAATTATAGACATTAATACAGATTTTTTAGTCTAACTCGTGATTCTGTACTAAACTAGTATAAGGATCTGTGACAAAATTATTATGTGGAGTTTAATAAACTCAAGGAGAATCAAATGAAAGTACAAGATAAAGTGATTGTAGTGACTGGTGGTGGGAGTGGCATGGGGCGTGAGTTGGTTTTGAATTTGCTCAAAAAAGGTGCAAAAGTTTTTACAGTTGATATTAACGAAAAAACTTTGCAGGAAACTGTGGGATTGGCTGGCGACAAAAAAGATAATTTAGCGACGGCTGTCGTCAACATTGCGGATAAATCCGCAGTGGAAGCCTTACCTGCCAAAGTGATTGAAAAATTTGGTGCAGTGGATGGCATCATCAACAATGCTGGCATAATTCAACCGTTTGTAAAATTCAAAGATTTAGATTTTGCGTCAATAGAACGTGTGTTGAATGTCAACTTATATGGCGTGTTGTATATGACCAAAGCCTTTTTGCCACACTTGTTGACTCGTCCAATAGCACATATTGCCAACACTTCTAGCATGGGTGGTTATTTACCTGTGCCCGGACAAACGATTTATGGCGCGAGTAAAGCCGCCGTAAAATTATTGACCGAAGGATTGTATGCCGAACTCTTAGATACAAATGTAAAGGTGACCGTGATTTACCCCGGAGCGATTGGGACGAATATAACAGCCAACTCTGGCGTTGCAATCCCAGGAGGGACTCAAACCGCAGAAGAAAGTAAAGTTAAAGTATTACCCGCAGACAAAGCCGCTGAGATAATCGTGAGTGCAATTGAAAATGATAGTTACAGCGTGTTCGTTGGCTCGGATGCCAAATTTATGGACTTCATCCGCAGATTGAATCCGAAAATGGCGACTAAGTTTATTTACAATCAAATGAAATCGCTGTTGAAATAAAAATGTAAAATGTAAAAAGACATCGGAAGTCTATGAGGCTTCCGATGTCTTTTGTATTAACACGTTTTCATATCTTGACGAATCAGAAAATTTGTTCTATTATCTAATAAAGGATAACTTCCATGAGAAAACTAATTGCGGCAATGAACATGACGCTTGATGGGTTCTGTGACCACACGTACGGAATCGCGGATGATGAAATTCATGAGCATTACAGGGACCTGTTGCGAAGTGGGGACGCGGTTATTTACGGGCGGATAACCTATCAGTTGATGGAGTATTGGAAATCTATTGTGGAGAATTCTACTGGTAACAAAGCAGATGATGATTTTGCAGTAGCAATAGACAACATTACGAAGATTGTATATTCCCGCACGTTGGAAAATGTGGACTGGAAGAATACAATATTGAAAAAGGAAGTCATCAAGGATGAAATTGTAGAGCTCAAAAAGCAAGCGGGTAAGCCCATCTTTGTCGGTAGCCCCGGGATGATAGTCACCTTGGGTAATCTTGGTTTAATTGATGAATATCAAATCAATGTTCAGCCAATGGTGGTAGGAAGCGGCTTAACATTATTTAAGAACATCACCAATAGAATTGACCTCAAACTTATCAACACAAAAAAATTCGGTTGTGGTGCAATCACTCTTACTTATGAACGACAAAACTAACACAATAGATTTTAGAGGAACCTAACGATGAGAAAAATTATTGTGCTTGAACATATCTCCATGGATGGTGTCATACAAGGTCCAGGCGGACCAGAAGAAGACCCCAGCAATGGTTTTAAGCATGGCGGGTGGATTAGTGCATACTCTGACAAAAGTATTGGCGAAGCTTTAAGAAAACAAATGAATTCATCATTTGATTTGTTGTTAGGTCGAAAAACATTTGACATTTGGGAACCGTTCTGGCCCCAACATGCGGATGCATGGCAAAATGTGATGACCGCCACGAAATACGTCGCTTCAAATACTCGGTCAACAAGTGACTGGAACCCAACAGTATTTTTAAGTGGAGACATCGCGGCAAAAGTTAAAGAAATTAAACAGGGTCAAGGACCAGACATCCACGTGTGGGGAAGCGGAAATCTGCTTCAAACGTTAATCAAACATGATTTGGTGGATACATTTTGGTTGATGATATATCCAGTGACATTAGGCAGTGGAAAAAAATTATTTGCTGATGGAACAATACCTGCATCATTCAAGATGACTGAAAGTATCGTTGGTTCAAGCGGCGTTATCGTTGTGAATTACGAACGCGCAGGCGGAATCAAAACTGGAAGTGTATCCGCAGATTGAATGTAAAAGTTGCTTAAAATATTACAGGAGACATACAATGCAAGTTGACTGGAGAGCTTACGCTTGGAATCAATATGGGGCGGCGATTGATATGTTCGGTGATGCAATAAATTTATGTCCTGAGAATCTGTGGACTGTCGAAGTATATAAAGATTCAAATGATGAGCGTTATGGTCAATTCTGGTTTATTTGTTACCATACAATCCGCTGGCTCGATTTATTTCTAAATGGCACGCGAGAAGGTTTTACACCACCAGCGCCTTTTATTGTTGGTGCGTTGCCAGATGAACCTTACACAAAAGACCAAATCCTTGCTTATTTGAGTGCCACCCGCAAGAAGTGCCAATTGACGATTGAAACACTAACCGATGAGAAAGCGCAACAACCTTGCGTATTCGAGTGGATGGAACCTAGTTTCTTGGAACTTCAGTTGTACTGTATGCGACATATTCAGGAACACGCGGCGCAGTTGAGTTTGGTGCTCGGACAACATGGCGTGACAGGTATGGATTGGGTAGCCAGTGCCAGAAGCAACAATGAATAATTAGATTAGTGCTTAAAAAAGCTATTCACTTTTGTATTCTAAAATATCGCCCGGCTGACAATTCAATGCTTTACAAATTGCTTCCAGTGTAGAAAAACGAATCGCTTTTGCTTTTCCATTTTTTAAGATGGAAAGGTTAGCCATGGTGATGCCTACTTTTTCTGTCAGTTCGGTGACACTCATTTTTCGCTTTGCCAACATAACGTCTATATTGATGATGATTGCCATGTTTGCACCTTAGACCGTTAAATCATTTTCGGATTTTAGGTCAATGCCATTTTGTAGGAGTCGCTGAAAGATAGCCGTAGCAGTTGCAAGTATGATAGAAGCGAAAGTAATAAAAATGCCGAGGCTGGTGACACCTGCTGGGTCTTCATCCCTAACGAATAAATTGATGTATAGTACTCCTAATAGAATGAAGCCACTGAAGGCGAGGGCACAGTATTTGATATTCTTGACTGCATTGACTGAGGCTTGAGAGAAAACTTTATTGCCGTCCACATAGCCTAATAGCTTAATTGCTTGATAAAGCGCAACAAAAAATGGGATTGAGCCGATGTAGGTATAGAGTATGAGCGGGTCTAAATAAATATTGATTAAATCTAAGTCCGCGGCTCTGCCTTCCAGTTGCGGAAACCAGACTAGCCATGTAAAAGCTACGCCTGCAATAAGACAAATGACAACTTTCAAGAACAGTGTTGAACCTTTTTTCATAATCAGTACCTCGTTTTGGGTTTAGGAATAAGTAAATATAGTGTAATATAGGATTTATTGTTTGTCAATATATTTTTATCGTTATTTATAGGATGAGAAAATGGCTGAATTACGAGCGTGCAGGTGAGATTAAAATTGGAACTTCATCTCCAGATTGAACTTAAGATAGCCCCGAAATTTTTATGCTGAAAGTCTTTCGTTACAAAGTGAACCCGATCGTATCATCTCTGATGATTTCCACTGGAATCGTGCTGCTTTGCCATTTCCTTTTTGGTCCTTGTGGATATGTTAAAGTTAAATCTTCTATCACAGACATGAATACTATTTTTGATAGTTGGCAAGAACTTCGGCATACAACCATTCCTGCATTTTCATTAACTGGTGAAGTTGCGTATGAGACAATCTCATTTATGAATGTGTTGAAAACGCTTGCGTATCAATTGACAGTCCCTAGTTGCTTGCGTGATGCTCGTTCTACTTTGATTGACGCTATTGAATCGGACTATCAGACCTTTCAGCTTGCACAAGATAGAATCAGCATAGATAAAAAGTTGGAGTTCCTGTATTCAAACGATGCCCTTTTCGTTCGTTATCAACAAAATGTAGATTTGATTGAAGCCTGTGTCCCAACGTGTAACTTGTTTGATAAAATAATTCGTAGTGAAGAATAGAAAAAATGGCGAAGAAGTTTATTTATAATCAGATGAAATCGTTGGTGCCTAACTAATTTCAAGGTGGTGTAATAATGCTTAAAAAAGAAGATTTTATTAAAATGAATGAAGACCAACTTTGCAAGCAGGTCTTAGTACCATTATTGCGAGCCATGAAATTCAAAGATGTAATGTATTATCATGGCGGAGCGGGGGAAAAGGGAAAAGATATTGTTTGTTGGAAAGATGATGAGATACAAGCTAGACTCAATTATGCATTAGTTGTCAAATCACAAAAAATTATTGGGCAAGCTAAAAGTGCAAAAGGGACTGCAGGAGAAGTTGCTACTCAAATTCAACAGGTTTTCGGTTCTCCTTTTACTGCTCCTATAACTGCTGAATTGCTGAATATCCATATATGTTGGGTAGTTACAAATAAAGAAATATCAAAAGAAGGCATGGAAGCCATAATATCAATTATTAAGCCATCAAATTACGATCGCCATGTAAAGTTTATTGATGGTGATGCTTTATGGAAGTTAGTTGAACAATATTTAGGTAACAGTCTACTTTGGGGAAAGATGGAAGATATACAAGCTGTACTTAATGACTTTGATACCCATTATCAACCTCAAGTAACACTTGATGGAGAAGAAATTAAATTGGGAATAAAAGAAAAATTTCAAGGAGCAAGTAAAGAAAAACCACTTGATTTCCACTTTTCCTTTGAATTTCCTGATACACCTGAAGGGATTTCAAAGCGCGATGAACTAGAAAGGCATATTGCAACAGGTTCCGAAGTATCTATACCAGCAGAATATATTAAATCAGTTGAATTACCTGAC
>DQGV01000221.1 GCA_003524705.1 Anaerolineae bacterium
CCACACGATTCATTACAAGGGGATAATTGATCTTGTCACTGAAGCAGACCATGCCTCCGAAGCATTTTTGTTAAATGAAATTGCTTCTAAATTCCCCGGCGGTCATATTTTGACAGAAGAAACTGGAAGCATTGAAGGTCAGAACGCAGACCTTTGGTACATTGACCCATTAGATGGCACGGTCAATTATGCTCATCATATTCCTATCTTTTGTGTATCCATTGGATTTGCACTCAATGGAAAAATGTCTCACGCCGCAGTGTATGACCCACTACGTGATGAAATGTTTTCTGCTGAAAGAGGCAAAGGTGCATTTTTGAATGGAAACAAGATTCAAGTATCTGAAACAAAAGAATTAGGCAAAAGTTTGTTGGTGACAGGTTTTCCTTATGACACATGGAACACCGAATTAGATAATTTCAAATATTTTGAACGACTCGGAAAAAAGACTCAAGGCGTGCGTAGACTTGGCTCCGCCGCATTAGATGGTTGTTATGTTGCCGCAGGTCGTTTTGATGCGTTTTGGGAATTTAAATTGAAACCTTGGGATATCGCCGCCGCTGGTTTGATTTGTGAAGAAGCCGGTGCAAAAGTCACCGCTGTGGATGGGAGAGATAATTATCTTTCCGCGCCATTATCTATTATTGCATCCACACCGGGGATTTATGAAGAATTGAAAGAGCAGTTGAGGTGAAAACTATTCAAAATCTAATACACGAAGATTTGATGGTCACAGACGGCGTTTATGGTGTCTATCAGATTTAGACGTGAAGGAACAAATACCTTTGTTCAGTAGGGCGGATCGGATAATGCAGACAAAAAAATGTGATTGCCTTACTTGAACAGTTATTGCAACAATTGAAAAAATCTTCTATATAAGACACGATTTGCACTAATTTTATTTCCATGATCTTTGGAATTTGTTTAATACTTTTACTGCACTCCCTACAACATTACTAATATATGGAATAAATTCTAAAAAGTGGTCATCTATAGGTATCATAAAATTTAACCATTTTCCATTTGGTAAAGCATACATACGAAATTGTGAATGATAGAAAGGAGTTTTATGAAAGATAGCCTTTCCGTCTGAATGTCCAACTAATACTTGACTTCCAAAATGAACAGGTTTAAAAATTTTGGAATCAACAAAATCAAAGAAGTTAATGTCAAAGTTTTGAACCGTAACCAATACTTTATGTTTATCGGTATTACTGATTTTCATAATGTTACCAAGAAAACCTTGTTTGGGATGATATGGCTGAATTTCTTCTAAATAATTATAGAGATTTGGGTCAAACCTTGATATTAATGAAATTACTTTTATATTTTCAAAATTATCTTTAGTGAAAGCGTAGGGAAAGTCAGTAGAAATCGTTTTCCCATCTTTCTTTTTTGGAAACCCTCTTTGTTCACAATAGTCTTTAAAAGCGTAATTTAATGCAGAACGAATATTGTTTACAATATCTCCTAAGTATCCTCCCATTTTTTTTAATTGCTTTTTGTCTTGCGACAACACGTATTTCCCACACAATTCTAATGCTCTTGTAGCATATTCTTGTGCTTGTTCAGTCTTAATAATAATATTTTCCCTTGTTTCTGAACTAATCATAGTTAATACTTAATAGCTTTATTGACACGATTTTCGTTTTTGTTCTCCCTTATATAAGTGGGCCCGGTAGGATTCGAACCTACGACCAAGCGATTATGAGTCGCCTGCGCTAACCGCTGCGCCACGGGCCCCATTCTGTTGAAAGTGAAAGGTTGCAAGTTGAAAGTTTCAAACCACCTTGAACCTTTGACCTGCAACCTTCAACTAAACCAGAGCGGGAGATGGGATTCGAACCCACGAATATCAGCTTGGAAGGCTGACGCCTTACCACTTGGCGACTCCCGCAAAACGAACGGGCTGAATTTTACTACATAGTTAATCACCTTGCCAATAGCACAACCTTACAGTAAAATACCACACGCAAAATTAATGCCCTCGTAGCTCAGTGGATTAGAGCGTTTGCTTGCGGAGCAATAGGTCGGCGGTTCGAGTCCGTCCGAGGGCGCCATCAGAAAAGAAGCGATTAATCGCTTCTTTTTTGTTTAAAGAACTAGCCACGAATTTTGCGAATTCACACGGATTTTTAAAATCAGCGAAAATTCGCGTAATCCGTGGCAAAGGGTTTTTAAAACGTAATTAATAGAATAACATCATTTCAATTAACGGATTGACCTACAAAAGATTTATAATCAACCCTATGAAAAAAAATAAACCACATATCTTATTAACCAACGACGATGGCATTGGCTCACCTGGCTTATGGGCGGCGGCGGGTGAACTTGCAAAAGTTGGCTTCGTCACTGTTGCCGCGCCGCGTGAACAATCTACTGCTATGGGGCGCAGTTTACCCAGCACATCCGATGGAATTATTCACGAACAAAAAATGCAAGTCATTGGTCAAGAATGGGATGTATATGCTGTTGGTGGCTCACCGGCTCAAGCCGTTTTACATGGCTTGCTTGAAATCGTCCCGCACAAACCAGATTTAATTGTTTCAGGAATTAATTACGGTGAAAATGTCGGTCTCGGAATCACAATCTCCGGTACAGTTGGTGCCGCAATGGAAGCGGCGTCTATGGGTTATCCGTCACTGGCAGTGTCACTTGAAACCGATGCAAGTTATCATCTCACGCATTCAGATGATATTGATTTCGCAAGCGCAGGATATTTCACCGCATACTTTGCAAAGATGATGTTAGATAAAAAATTATTTGATGGCGTAGATTTATTAAAAGTGGAAGTACCGCGTCATGCCACGCCTCAAACTGGGTGGCAAGTGGCGAGATTATCTCGTCAGCGATATTACGAACCATTTCCCGCGGAAAGAGAGTCGTGGGATAAACCTGGCGCAATTAGTTATCGCCACGAAGTGTTAGCAGATACCGAACCCGATGATACCGATGCGTATGTTTTGAGAATAAAGAAAATGGTTGCTGTCACGCCATTGAATTTGGATATGACTGCACGGGTAGATTTAAAAGAGTTTGAAAATTACTTAAGAAAATAAATATTGAGCATTTTTATTCTCAAATTAATTCTTGCCCCCATTATTATTGGTTCGGCAAGTTTGGCAGGTAGAAAATGGGGAGCCTCCGTGAGCGGATGGCTCGTTGGGCTTCCACTTACATCAGGTCCAGTTGTATTTTTTCTAGCATTAAGTCACAACCGTGCATTTGTATTTGAAAGTATTCAAGGTGTGCTAAGTGGTTTATTTTCTATTGTGGCGTTTACAATTGCTTATGCTTGGTCTGCGAAAAAATTTAATTGGGTCATTTCATTTTTTATAAGCATGATGGTATTTGTAATCATTGCAATCCCTTTTCAAGATTTCAATTTACCGTTTATCACAATTTTTATTGGAAACATCCTCGCCATTTTACTTGCCGTGTTTCTCATGCCAAAATCTGAAAACATAAAATCTACAGCTGTGCCAGGCAAATGGGATATTCCATTGCGCATCTTGCTGGGTACAAGTTTTATTATTCTTCTTACGGGGATTGCTCCCTACATTGGTGCGCGCTTAACAGGTTTGCTTACCATGATTCCGTTATACGTCAGCATTCTGACGATTTTTGCTCACCGGCAAGATGGTGCTAATTCAGCCATTAACGTCTTACGCGGATTAAGTTATGGCTTATTTGCCTTCGCTTCTTTTTACCTTACACTTGGTTTGTTAATCCTCAACAGTAATTTAGCATTTGCATTTTTATCAGCAATTCTTGCCGCTTTATGCACACAAGGAATCACATTATTGATATTGAATCGCAAGAAAATTTAATTTATAAAAATATTAATCCAAACAAACCCGCACCCAAAACCACCCAAGCGACTGCCCATTTGGATTTGGATGCAAATAAGACAATTAATGCAAATGAAAAAATTATCAAAGCGGGGATTGAATTAATGGTTTCTATCAAAATATAAATTGCTGTAGCAGAGATTAAACCAACTACTCCTGCTGTGATGCCATCTAAAAAGGCGTGGGCAGATTTGTTTTCGACGAGTTTTTCTAAAGTTTCATGTCCAATCATGGTGAAGGAAAAGGCTGGGGCGAAGACTCCGATAGTCATTAAGATCGCGCCAATTGCTCCACCGCCGATGTAACCAACAAAAGTTGAGAAGATAATTAATGGGGCAGGTAATAAACCTGATAATGCAAGTCCGTCTAAAAATTGGGCATTGGTCATCCATGCGCCGATTTCAACTGCATCACGTTGAATGAATGGAATAGCTGTGTATGCGCCGCCGAAGGTTAATAAGCCTGCTCTTAAACCTGAAATAAAAAGAGTTAATCGTGTAGATGAATAAATAGTAGGAGCGAGAGAATTTAGAGAATTGGCGGGAGAAATGCTGAAGAGAAAATAAATGCTGATGAAAACAGAAACAAGTATCAGTGTGAGGGCGAAGCGTGTATTTCCTCGCGTTGCAAATGTGAAAATGAATCCTGAAATCAAAAGTGTGATTAAGAAATTTATTTCCAACAGTTGAGCAATGAAAGCTAGAATCGCAATCGCCCAAAGCCATTTATTTTTGTGTAAAGCATGTGAGCCGATGCGATGCACAGCGCGGATAATCAACGCGGCGACGGCGGGTTGCATGCCAAGAAAAATGGATTGAAAAAGTTGAGATGTGATTCCGTAAGTAACATAAAACCATGAAAGCGCGAACATCATCAAAAGACCTGGCAAAATAAAACTAAAGCCTGCAATAAATGCACCTATGCGGCCGCGTGCCAGCAAGCCAAAATATACACAAAGTTCAGTTGCTTCGGGACCTGGCAAGGCTTGATACACAGCCAGCACGCGATTGAATCTTTCGGATGTAATCCATTTTTCTTCTTCAACCAGTTCTTGGCGAATCATGGCAATTTGTGCAAAAGGTCCGCCCCATGCGAGGAATCCGAAACGGAGGAATTTAAGAAAAAGTTGAATGTATGTGATTTGCATAATAATAATTATAATTTGCAATACAAAGAGAATATGCTTAGTAAGCAAAATGAATGAGAGTGGTATACTCCGAAATTAGTTAAGGAATCTTATGCCCCGTTTTGAAATTGATGTAGACCCATGTGACCACATTACTGCTGATGCAATTGGAAAACCAGGTCAGCGTGTGTTTTATTTGCAAGCGTATCAAGATACGCGCACGATTACGATTATTATCGAAAAAGCACAATTGATTTCGTTGGCCGTTGGCGTTGAACAATTTTTAGGTCAATTGAGTCAACAAAACCCAGATTTAGAAGAAGCGTCTGGTGATTATGT
>DQGV01000071.1 GCA_003524705.1 Anaerolineae bacterium
ATTGCTCAAGACTTAGTACTAGAAGCATTACGTGAGCTTGGTGCTAACATATGAAAGACGTTCTCTCATTATTTGGCGATTTATTTGAGCAAAAAAATTTTTTTGCCATTCTTCTTTTACTAATATGTGTTTCTTATATTGAGGAACGAGGAGATTTTATTTACATTGCATCTCTTGAATATAAGATAAATGTATTACAAGAAATGAGTAATTTGTCATCAGATCCTAATATTCAAAACAATTTTGTATTGCGTACAATCTATACAAATTATCTAAATGAATTTTCACAAAGGAAGGCTTTACCCATGAATACTACAGAAGCACTATCTCTTCTTTTATTGAAATTCCTTACTGGAGCAACATTTGGAATTATATATTCAATAATTGCATTAAGGCTGAAAGACAAAAAATTACTTCGTGGGGCACTCGCGATTGCTTACTTGGTTGGCGGAATAGGAATGATTATGCCTATTCCGATAATAAAGATAATACCTTTTTTAAGTTCTTTTAGTTCAAGCTTATCAACTATTCAAGGGCTAGGTATTAATTTAGTTATTCTTTTCATTTCTCAGTTCGTAATATTAATGATTATTGGTGGTGGGAAAAGAAAAGCAAAGCTACTTGTATCAAAACAGGAAGAAAAAAAATCTGTGTCAAAGAAAAAAAATCGTTTACCAAAAACCAAAAAATTACGATTAGGTGATCAAAGATTATCAACTACTAAATAATATTCACAAAATCCGCAAACAAACCATACGCCGTTTCGATTGGTCCGCCCAACATGCCGGGCTTTTCGGATAACGTAATTGAATAATCCAAAATCACATCAGTTCTAAAAGTCACGCCTGTGCTTGAATTCATCATTCCATACAATGGTGAAGTTGAATCAACCAATTGCGGTGAAACACTTGCATTAATTTTTCCGTTAACTTTTTCAGCAGAGCAAACCAATTTATATCTTTTATTTTCACTTTTTGCTTTTGCAATCATGTCAGGTGTGATGCCACGAATACCAATCGGATTAATTTCTTGCGGCGTGAGTGGCGTATCCCATAACACCGTCACCAACGCGCAAACCTTAATCGCCGCATCCCAACCATCCACATCATTCGTCGGGTCTGTTTCTGCCACTCCAATGGATTGACAATATTTCACAGCATCTTCATATGACTCACCGTTTTCCATACGCGACAAAATAATATTCGTCGTCGCATTGAAGATTCCCTTAAAGGATTCCAAATCTGCTAGTGGAAACGCTTCTCTCATTACACTAAAAACTGGTGCTCCACCCAAAACAGTGGACTCAAACCGAAACTTTTTCCCTTTTGATTCTGCAAGTTGAGTTAATTCTCTATATCCATGCACTACTGGACCTTTATTAGCAGTTATCGCATGCATTCCCAAATTCAACGCCGTGCGGATGTGGTCTAATGCAGGTTGACCCGTCTGTGTATTAACAGGTGAATTTTCAAACATCACATTGGCAGATGAGTTCTGAATAACAGGTAAAGAATCTTTTACTTCAACAGTAGATAAAGATGAAATATCTTTTCCACTTTCAAAGAGTTCTAATGCTTTTTGAATATCTAATCCGTTGGGATTGACAGCAAATCCATGCCGACCTGTGGAAATGCCTGTAAATGAAAAAGTGACATCATATTTTGATTTGAGCAAATCTTTTTTGCTAATCAATAATTTTGCTAACGAACGTGCTACGTTTCCAAAACCGATAAGTGCGAGGTTGTAGTGCATAAAAAGTTCTCCTGTGTCAGGTATCAGGTGTCAGGTTACAAGTTTCAGGTTTTACATGACACTTGGCACTCCGCACCTGACACTCTTAAATTGGTGGATATGGATACGCCCTTCGTCCTTGCAGAGGATAAGGGAATATTTTTGTTTTACATAATTTATCAGCACGCCGAATCAAGGCGCGGATTTCTTTCGGGCTGAGATAAGGTTGAAGAACATCAGACCAAGTTGAAGTTAAAGAAAGAGGCGCGAGCAATTCATCAGGAATGTTTTCTCCAGCAAAATCCCAAAGCACAGTGCGGAGTTTATCTTCTTGATGAAAACAAATTCCGTGATCGATGGCGTAAAGTTTATTGGTTTCATCTTCAAAAAAAATGTGACCACCTTTTCTATCGGCATTGTTGGCGAGCAAATCAAAAAACGCAACAGGGCGGAGTTTTTCTTTATCTTCTTCGCTGAAATTGAAATAATGATATTCAATATCGTATTCAATATATTGTTGCAGTGAACCCGCGCCATGCGGACCATCATCACGATAGGCTGTAAATGGAACAATATGCAAATTTAAAATTTCACTTAATTGATACGCGGCGACTTCACGTAATGCAAGTGTATTTTCAGGAAAATCCCAAAGCGGTTGCTCGCCTTTACTTGGTTTGTAAACAGCAGGGTAAGTTTTATTTTCGTATGTAACATCAACAAGAAAAGTGTAATTTGACCCAAGCATAAATTGACCCTTGAGTTTGTAATCACCTTTTGTTAATACAATTTGGATGGAATTCATTTCAGTTTGAATGTTGAAAGGTTTGAAAGTTAAAAAGTTTGAAGGTTTTAACTTGCCAACTTTACAACTTGTAAACTTTTTAACTCAACGCATGTGTCCATTTTTCTTCGGACAAAAATGACCTTCGGGTTCCATCGGCTGACCACATTGCGGACAGATTGGTCTTCCGCGTGAAGTTACATCTTGTCCCCAACGGGCAAGGCGACGCATTTGTGTTCTTGTTGCCCAAAAGCGAACTTGTGCGGCAGATTCAGGTTCGGCTTCTTCAGTTAATAATTCTTTTGTAAAAACCACAACGAGGTCGCGGTCTTTATCATAACCAAGCCCAATTTCGCCTGCACGATATAAAGGGTCAACTGGTGGATGAATCCGCATAGCATCTTCAACATAATCACCAGACGCTTCTTCT
>DQGV01000449.1:0-221 GCA_003524705.1 Anaerolineae bacterium
GCAAATGACTTTAGATGCACAAAATGTCAATGAAGAAAAACCTTCCGAAGAAGTATTGAATTTGCTTGAACAACGAAAAGATGCCCGTGCCAAAAAAGATTTTGCAGAATCGGATAGATTACGCGATTTAATAGGAACATTAGGTTGGATTGTGAAAGATACCAAAGAAGGACAACAATTAAAAAAACCTGACCATAGACTTTAAAACCATCAACCATCAA
>DQGV01000449.1:462-4676 GCA_003524705.1 Anaerolineae bacterium
TGCGTTAAAATTACTGCATCATTAAGGAGTATTCATGCGTGCAGTAGATATCATCACCAAAAAGCGTGACAAAATCGAATTAACAGCTGAAGAGATTCAATTTTTTGTTCACGGTTATACCAACGGGGATATTCCAGATTATCAAGCCTCAGCCTTTGCAATGGCGGTCATGCTCAATGATATGACTGCCCAAGAAACAACAGACCTTACACTTGCTATGGCAAATTCTGGTCAGGTGCTTGACCTTTCCAAAATTGTTGACCTTGCAGTAGATAAACATTCCTCTGGTGGTGTGGGTGATAAAACCAGCATTGCCGTTATGCCAATGGTTGCGGCGTGTGGATTATCTGTCGGAAAAATGTCAGGTCGTGGATTGGGGTTCAGTGGTGGCACGTTAGATAAACTCGAATCAATCAAAGGCTATCGGGTAGATTTATCTACCGATGAATTCAAAAAGCAATTAAAAGAAAAAGGGATTGTGCTTACAGGTCAATCTTTAGATTTAGCCCCCGCTGATGGAAAATTCTACGCGCTTCGTGACGTGACCGGAACTGTTCCTTCACTTCCACTGATTGCTTCGTCTATCATGTCTAAGAAAATTGCGGCCGGTGCCCAAGCCATTGTGCTTGATGTCAAAACGGGTAATGGCGCATTTATGGAAACATTAGATGAAGCCCGCAAACTTGCCAACCTCATGGTAGATATTGGACGATTAGCAGGTAGAAAAACAGTAGCTTTGTTATCTGATATGAATCAGCCATTAGGTGAAGCGGTAGGCAATGCACTTGAAACTATCGAAGCGATTAATACACTCAAAGGAAATGCTCCAGCAGATTTTGTTGAACATTGTTTGCATGTGGCTTCACATGTTTTGGTATTGGGTCAAAAAGCAAAAGATTTGGATGAAGCTAGAAAGATGGCAGAAAAATCTATCGCCGATGGAAGTGCATTGGAGAAATTAAAAGTGTTGGTGGATGCACAAGGTGGAGATGTATCTTATATTGATGATATAAGTAAATTTGAGCGTGCAAGATTTGTAGAGGAAGTTAAAAGCCCACGCGGGGGAAACATTTCTCAAATCCATGCTAGAGACGTGGGTGAGGCGGCGGTAAATCTCGGCGCGGGAAGAGCAAAAAAAGGCGACCCAATTGATTACGCAGTTGGATTCATTATCCGCAGAAAAGTTGGTGATGTTGTCAAATCTGGCGATGTTTTGTTTGAAATTCATGCCAATGACAAAGCAAAACTTGAAGAAGCGCGCCAGTCTGTGCTTTCAGCCTTTCAATTTAGTGAGCAATCTGTAGCGCCATTGCCGCTATTTTACGAGTAAAATATAGTATATTTTAAGGTTATAGGATACGGCTGATGGCGAGAGTTGCATTACGAGTTTACAACCACGATATTGAAAACCTCATCGGGCAGGGACACATTGATGAGGCGATTGCGCATTGTCGTCATGTTTTGCGAACATTCCCCAAACATCTTGAAACCTATCGTTTGCTTGGCAAGGCTTATCTTGAAGCCCGCCGATATAACGAAGCCATTGATATTTTAGGGCGTTTGCTCATGGCTGTGCCAGATGATTTTGCGGCACATGTTTGTTTGAGCATTATCCGTGATGAAGAAAATAAATTAGACGATGCCATTTGGCACATGGAACGCGCTTTTGAAGTGCAACCATCAAATGCCGCCATTCAAGGTGAGCTACAAAGATTATACGGAAAGCGCGATGGCATGGAGCCACCAAAAATCCGTATGACACGTGGCGCCTTAGCGCGTATTTATGTGCAAGGTGAGTTGTATCCGCAAGCAATTGCTGAAATTCGTGGTGTGCTTGCCGAAGATTCACAACGTGGCGATATGCAAGTGTTGTTAGCACTTTCATATTTCAAAAGCGGACAAAAATCAGATGCCACTGATTTATGCAATCAATTACTCAAACGTTATCCATATTCATTTGATGCAAACCGCATCATGGTTGAATTATTGCCTGCTACCACAGGTTCGGTTGAAAGCACGCAAGTGTATCGCATGCGCGTTGGCGAAATGGACCCCTATGCAAACTTTTCTAAAGGTTCTATTTTTGAATCAAACAACGCGCCAGATGCATCCATCAGTTTAGAAAAACTTGAATACAAAGGCGAAGAAGTTCAACTTGAAAATAATTGGGGTTCATCGCTTGGCATTGAACTTGGCTCATCTTCAATCGCCGCATTTTCCTCACCAAATGTCAATGACCAACCTGATTGGTTGAAAGATGTCGGCTTAGGTAACGATGGCGAAACGCCTCAATCTTCGGGTATAGCTGATTCTGAACCTCAATCACAAGATGAAATCCCAGACTTTTTGCGTCAAGCAGGTTGGGGTGAATCTACTGGACCTGAACAACCGACTTCAATTTTTGATGAAGAACCAATTGAAAGTGGAGATTTAGTCGCTGCTGATTTACCTGATTGGTTAAAAGGTCAAGCACCCGTTAATGAACCTGTTGCAAAAGAAACATCATCAGCAAATGATGAAATTGAAACACCAGATTGGTTAAGCGGACTTGGCTCATCAGACCCATTAGCAGATATTCAAAATGAATCTGCATCTGCATCATCAAATGATGTGCCTGATTGGCTAAGCGGACTTGGAGACGAACAGCCCATGTCAAATTCAAACGCGGACGATGAAACAATTCAACCGACGAATCTGCCGGATTGGTTGCAAGGAGCCGAACCGAAGAAAGAAGCGGAAGTTCCATCTGCTAGTGTAGAAAGTTTAGGAGCATCATCTTCTGAACAAGATGATGCCGTTGCGTGGCTTGAATCACTTGCCGCCAAACATGGTGCTAAACCTGAAGAACTCGTCACCGACCCAAATAAAAGAAATGAAACACCACCGGAGTGGGTGGCACAAGCCCAAAACATCGGAAGCCAATCGCAAGCTTCATCACAACCTGCTAATGTCGAAAATTTAGGTGCATCATCTTCTGAACAAGATGATGCCGTGGCATGGCTTGAATCACTTGCCGCCAAACATGGTGCTAAACCTGAAGAACTCGTCACCGACCCGAATAAAAGAAGTGAAACTCCACCTGATTGGGTTTCACAAGCCCAAGCAATTGGTTCACAGCCCGCGCAAGAAGAACCTGCTAAACCCGAAGCAGTTGAAAATGCACTCAACATCGGTGAGCAATTTTTTGCTGAGTTTGAACAAGGTGCAGGTGAATCAAAAGATGAAGATGCCGATGCTTGGTTAAAAGATTTAGAAACCAAAGCAACTGAAAACCAAAACAATGAAATTCCTGAATGGTTGAACGAGCCTGCTCAACCCAGTGAAAACATTGAAACCAACGCAACATCTGATTTGCCGAATTGGCTAGAGGATATTGATAGCAAACCTGCTCAAAGCGAACAACTAATGGGTAGTCAAAACTTATCCGATTGGTTGAGCGGTTTGGATGATGAACCCGGCTTAGAACTTGACCCCGAAATTTTACGCGGCTCACAACGCGCACCATTCCAAAACCCGCCAGCCGCTGAAACCACAAAAAGTGATGTGCCGGATTGGTTAAACAATATAGATTCAGAAAAAGTTGAAGAAGATTCATGGACTCCACCCGCTTCTGAATCTACGGGTCAACCTGCTCCTGCTTCGTCAGCAGAATCATTGCCTGATTGGTTAAGCGGCGTGGACGAAGAATCAGCACAAGGACATGACGATTTACCACCATGGTTGCATCGTGAACAATATGAAACGGGAAGCCTTTCTTTACAACCCAAGCCGACTTCTCCATCGGATTGGCATCCTGTTGTTTCACAAGAGCCTGTAGAAAAAGTAGAAAAAATGGAGCAACCCCCATCACCGACTCCAAAAAGTCAACCTGTGATGGAAAAGAAGAAACCTGTAGCAAAACAACCCAAGCCGAAAAAAGCCGAAGGGCAGAGTGGCGTAGGGATGTTGAGCCAAGCCAAAGCCGAGTTAGATCGAGGCGATATTCCAGAAGCGTTGTTGCATTATGGAAAATTAATCAAACGCGGAAAGAATCTCGAAGAAATCATCCGTGACTTGAGTGATTCGTTATATCGTTACCCAGTGGAAGTGAATATTTGGCAAGCATTGGGCGATGCTTATATGCGCGCCAATCGTTTGAAAGAAGCCCTCGATGCCTATAACAAGGCAGAGGAATTGATTAGATAATTTAGACCTGACAGGTTTTTAAAACCTGT
>DQGV01000117.1 GCA_003524705.1 Anaerolineae bacterium
CCCATGGAATGAACCCGAAGAAGCCATGTATCAAATGTCCACTTCACCAGAGAATGCACCTGATGAAGCCGAATATGTTGAAATTGAATTTGAAAGTGGAAATCCTGTTGCAGTGAATGGCGAAAAACTTTCACCTGCAAAAATTATCGAAACCCTGAATGCACTTGGTGGCGCACACGGTATCGGTCGTGTTGACTTAGTTGAAAATCGTTTGGTCGGAATGAAATCACATGGCGTGTATGAAACGCCAGGCGGCACGATTCTTTTCTTTGCACATCGTGAACTCGAATCACTTGTATTGGATAGAGAAACTTTGCACTTCAAAGAAATGGTGGCTGTGAAATATGCCGAGCTCACTTACAACGGTTTGTGGTTTACGCCGTTACGTGAAGCAATTGATGCATTTGTAAATTCTACACAAGGTCCAGTCACTGGCGTTGTCAAATTAAAACTTTATAAAGGCAACATCATCACGGCTGGTAAAAAATCCCCGTTCAGTTTGTATCGCGAAGATTTTGCAACTTTTGGTCAAGAAGATGTCTATGATCAAAGTCACGCCGAAGGATTCATTCGATTGTATGGACTCAGTATGAAAGTCCGCGCATTGAATGGCTTACCTGTTTCGGGTCTTGATATGCCCAAGCCTGATTACTCAAAATTCAAGCGAGATTAACATGACCAAACTTTGGGGCGGACGCTTCGCCCAATCACCCAATCAACTTGCCTTCGACCTCAACGCTTCAATCTCTGTTGATAAACGTTTAGCGATTCAAGATATTGATGGAAGTTTAGCGTGGGCAAATGCGATTCATCAAGCAGGCATTCTTTCGGATAAAGAACACGCTTCCATCTCGCTTGGGCTTGATACTGTTCGTAAAGAGTTTTCTTCGGGACAGTTTTCTTTCGCCGCTTCGGATGAAGATATTCATACAGCAGTTGAAAGAAGGTTAACTGAATTAATTGGTGATGTCGCTGGCAAACTTCATACCGGCAGAAGCCGCAACGATCAAGTGGCAACTGATTTTAGATTGTGGATGTTGGGAGCCATTCCTGAATTGAAATCCGCATTGCAAAATTTACAAAATGCATTGGTTGAACAAGCAGAACAAGCAAATGAGATTGTGATGCCAGGTTATACACACTTGCAACGCGCGCAACCGATTTTATTGTCACATTGGTGGTTGAGTCATTATTGGTCATTGCAAAGAGATGTTGAAAGATTGCAAGATTTAACAAAACGAGTCTCCGTTTTGCCATTAGGAAGTGGTGCATTAGCAGGTGTGCCATTTGAAATTGACCGAATCACATTAGCAAAATCATTAGGCTTTACAGAAGTGTCACAAAACAGCATAGACGCTGTCTCTGATAGAGATTTTGCGGCGGAATATTTATTCTGCACAACGATGATTGGCATTCACTTAAGCAAACTTGCTGAGCAAATTGTTTTATTTACAACATCTGAATTTGGATTCTTCGAATTATCGGATTCATTTTCAACAGGTTCAAGTTTGATGCCACAGAAAAAGAATCCTGATGTGTTTGAACTTACAAGAGGAAAAGCGGGGACATTATTAGGTTTGTTGACTGGTTTGCTAGCGGCGTTGAAAGGTTTACCTTCCACTTACGATAAAGATTTACAAGAGGATAAGTCACCTGTTTTTCAAGCAACAGATACATTGTTAGCCATTTTGCCTGTCATTGCCGAAGCATTGAGAACGATTACTGTGAAAACAGAAAGAATGCGAAATGCAATTGATTCATCTATGCTGGCGACAGATTTGGCAGATTATTTGGTGAATAAAGATGTTCCATTTCGCAAAGCACATGAGATTACGGGGAGAGTTGTCCGTGAGGCGGGCGCAGAAAATGTGTCATTAGAAAAAATGTCGCTCGAAGCGTATCAGGCAATAAGTCCAGTGTTTGAAGCGGATGTATATCAAGTGTTTGACCCGATGAAATCGGTTGAAAAAAGGAATTCGATTGGCGGCACGAGTCTCCAATCTGTAAAAAATCAAATCAAAAAAATCAAAGGAGTTTAATATGTCTACAATTGTTTGCCCTGAATGTGAAGCCCAAATTGAGTTAGCTGCTGGAACTGAAGTCGGTGAGATTTTGGTTTGTTCCGATTGTGGTGTGGATTTGGAAGTGACAGGTATTGAACCCGCCGCTGTGCAACTTGCACCTATGGAACAAGAAGATTGGGGAGAATAATTCAGAATGCAGAAAGCGGAAGGCAGAATGATAAATAACTCTGCGTTCTGCTTTCCGCTTTCAATAGGATAAACCTTATGCAACATAGATTAAAAATTGGTGTGTTGTATTCTCGTGTGCGTGTTGAAGAGAAATGGATTTTTAGTGCGATAGAAAAACGTGGCATCGATTATGAACGACTCGATGACCGTGCAATTCATTTTGATTTGAACAACCCGAAACCATGGCAAGAATATGATGCTGTGTTGGAACGAAGCATTAGTTATAACAGCGGCTTGTACGCGTTGCGATTGTTGAATGCGTTTGGTGTGCCAACTGTGAACACGGCATCTGTTGCAGAAATTTGTGGTGATAAGTTAATGACCAGCGCAGCACTTGCTAGAGATGGAGTTCCGCAACCGCATAACATGACCGCCTTTACACCTGAAGCCGCATTGGAAGCGATTGAAGCATTTGGTTATCCTGTTGTGTTGAAACCAGTTGTTGGTTCGTGGGGAAGATTGTTAGCGAAAATCAATGACCGTGATGCGGCGGAAGCAGTGTTGGAACATAAATCCACATTGGGTTCTGTACAACATTCTGTTTTTTATATTCAAGAATATATTGAAAAACCTGGGCGTGATATTCGCGCGATTGTGATTGGCGACAAAGTATTAACGGCGATGTACCGCAAATCCGAACATTGGATTACGAATACAGCACGTGGTGGTGAAGGTGAGTTATGTCCCATTACCCCTGAGATTGAAGAGATATGTTTGAAAGCGGCAAAATCTGTGGGTGGTGGCGTGTTGGCTGTGGATTTAGTTGAACATCCTGAAAAAGGATTGGTGGTCAACGAAATTAATCACACGATGGAATTTCACACGATGCAACCCGTGAGTGGGATTGATATTGCTGGCGAGATTGTGGAATACACAATGAGTATAGCGAAAGAAAAGGTAGAAGCATGAACACGCAATTATTACAACCTATTTTGAATCAGGAAATTATGTTGAAAAAAGATTTTCTTCATATTTCAGATTTTTCTCCAGTAGAAATACAAGATTTGTTAGACCTTGTGATTGCTTTGAAGAAAGAATATTTCAAAGGAGGCAATCCGCCTGTGTTGAAAGGAAAAACATTGGCAATGATTTTTCAAAAACCAAGTTTGCGAACTCGCGTTTCATTCGAAATGGCGATGCAACACTTGGGTGGTCATGCCATGTATCTTTCACCTGCTGAAATTGGATTGGGCAAACGTGAATCCATTGCGGATGTAGCAAGAGTCTTATCAGGTTATGTGCATGGAATCATGGCGCGTGTATTTGAGCATGAACATCTCCTTGAATTGGCTCAATGGTCAAGTGTGCCAGTGATTAATGGATTAAGTGATTACAACCATCCATGCCAAGCCTTAGCAGATGCTTTAACTATTCAAGAAAAATTTGGCACAGCCAAAGGTTTGAATGTCACGTATATTGGTGATGGAAATAATGTCGCAGTTTCATTGATGCATATTTGTGCTCAACTGGGTTGGAATTTTACGATTGCAAATCCAATTGGATATGAAATTTCGTCACATGCAATTGAACTTGCAAAACAAATTTCACAAGAAACAGGCTCAGAAATTTCTTTCTATAACAATCCACATGACGCTGTCAAAGGTGCGGATGTGATTTATACCGACACTTGGACGAGCATGGGTCAAGAAGAAGAAACTGCAAAACGCGAAGAAATTTTTTCGGAATATCAAGTCAATTCGAGGTTGGTCAGTGAAGCGAAGAAAGATTCCATCGTCATGCATTGTTTGCCTGCACATCGCAATCATGAATTGACTGATGAAGTTGCCGATGGGTTACAGTCTGTAATTTTTCCGCAGGCACATAATCGCTTACATGCACAAAAAGCAATTTTGGCACGCGCATTCGGAGTTGCATAATGACAAGTGTATCGATTATCGGTGGTTCGGGTTATGGTGGTGGTGAATTATTGCGATTGTTGTTGGGTCATCCAAATGTCGAAATTAAACAAGTGACATCGCGTTCACGTGTGGGTGAGTATGTGTATCAAACACATCCAAATTTAAGAAAACGCACGCTATTAAAATTTAGTGACCCATCACAACTTGAACCTGTTGATATTTTATTTCTCGCTCAACCTCATGGGCAAGCGCAACATAACATTGAAAGTTATGCAAAACTTGCCACAAAAATTATTGACCTCGCCGCAGATTTTCGTTTGCGCGATGAATCATTTTATGAAAAATGGTATGGTGAAAAACATGCCGCACCAAATTGGTTGAGCAAATTTGTTTATGGTTTGCCCGAACTTCGTCGCGCTGAAATTGCAAAAACAAATTATGTCAGTGGTGTGGGTTGCAATGCCACTGCGAGCAATCTTGCATTGCTTCCGTTAATCAAAGCGGATTTGATTGATTTGGAATCATCTATCATTATTGAATTAAAAGTGGGTTCATCCGAAGGTGGCGCGGAAGGAAATTCCGCTTCACATCACCCCGAGCGTGCTTCTGTCATCCGAACATTTTCTAGCTTTGGGCATCGTCATACTGCGGAGGTGATTCAGGAAATGGGAGTGAAAAAAGTTTCATTGACGATGACTGCTGTGGATTTAGTCCGCGGCGTTTTAGCAACGGCTCATGCCAAGGTGAAAGCTGGTGTGGCGACAAAAGATTTGTGGAAAGCCTACAGAACAGTTGCTAACGAAAACCCATTCATTCGCATTGTCAAAGAACAACGTGGAATTTATCGAGTACCAGAACCAAAAATTTTGGCTGGCTCGAATTATGCGGATTTAGGTTTTGAATTGGATGAAAGCAATGGTCACATTGTAGCGATGTGTGCAATTGATAATCTAATGAAAGGCGCATCAGGCTCTGCAGTGCAATGTATGAATTTGATGATGGGTTGGGATGAGACTCTTGGGTTAGAGTTTACAGGTTTACATCCGATATAAGATATTCGATATTCGTGAGTCGAATCATCAAATATCGAATATCGATTTTGGAATAGGACATAATGACAGAACAAACATCAATAACAGTTGTAAAACTTGGCGGCACAGAAGGTGTAGATTTTTCTGCAATTTGTGCTGACGCAAAAGAATTATTGAATCAAGATAAAAAACTTGTCTTTGTGCACGGCGGCTCTGCGGAAGCAAATGCGTTGGGTGAAGGGCTGGGTACGCCACCCAAGATGATTACTTCACCTTCTGGATACACATCGAGATATACCGATAGAAAAACTTTGGAAATCTTTTTGATGGCTGTCAATGGAAAAGTTAATTCGTTATTGACTGAGCAATTACAAATGTTGGGTGTCAATGCTTTTGGGTTGTGCGGACTCGATGGTAAGTTAATGCAAGCCATCCGAAAAGAATCGGTGCAAAGTATTGAAAACGGCAAACGAAAAATTATCCGTGATGATTACACTGGAAAAATAGAAACGATTAACAGCGAATTGTTGTTAATGCTCTTGAATGCTGGTTATTTGCCAGTGATTGCGCCTGTGGCTGTCAGTGAAAAAGGCGAAGCATTAAATGTGGATGCAGATCGTGCGGCGGCGATGGTTGCATCTGCTCTCAAAGCGGATACTCTTTTATTGCTCACAGCAGTGCCTGGGTTGATGAAAAATTTTCCAGACGAATCAACACTCATTCGGCAACTGCCGCAGAGTCAACTTGAGGCGGCGAGTGAAGCGGCGCAAGGTCGTATGAAGAAAAAAGTTTTAGGTGCAGAAGAAGCGTTGAAAGGCGGCGTGAGTCGCGTCATCATCGCAGATGGTCGAATTCAAAATCCAATCTCAAATGCTTTGGCAGGAAATGGAACAGTGATTCAATGAATGCAAACGAAATCATCGAAATAGAAAATAAATATACATCGGGCACGTATGCAAAACAATCGCTTGTGATTGTGCGCGGACAAGGCGCTTCATTGTTTGATGCTGACGGAAAAGAATATTTGGATTGTTCATCAGGACATGGCGTTGCGAATCTCGGTCATGCTCATCCGAAAGTTGCTGAAGCAATATATAAGCAGGCGAATACGCTGATAACTTTATTTGAGTCGTTTCCAAATGACCAACGTGCGATGTTGATGAAAAAAATTACTGCATTGGTTCCAGGTTTGGACAGAGTCTTTTTATGCAATTCGGGAACTGAATCTGTTGAAGCGGCAATTAAATTTGCACGCATTTCAACGGGCAGAAAAAATGTCATTGCGGCAATGCGTGCATTTCATGGAAGAACGTATGGTTCACTATCTGCAACATTCAATAAAAAATATCGCGAAGGTTTTGAACCGCTTGTGCCTGGGTTTAGTCATGTTTCTTATAACAATATCGAGGCATTGGAGAAAGCTGTCAATGAAGAAACTGCTGCAGTGATTTTGGAAGTGGTGCAAGGTGAAGGTGGAGTGTACCCTGCAGCTGCTGAATACATTCAAGCTGTACGAAAAATTTGTGATGAACGTGGCGCCTTGTTGATTGTAGATGAAATTCAAACAGGCCTTGGACGCACAGGAAAGTTTTTTGCAATTGAACATTTTGGAATCACACCTGATTTGTTATGTTGTGCAAAGTCATTAGCAGGTGGCGTTCCTATGGGGGCTGTGTTGATTGGAAAGAATGTTAAGAATTTAGCGCCAGGTGTGCATGGTTCCACCTTTGGTGGAAATCCGCTTTCATGTGCGGCGGCAAATGCAGCATTGGATGTTATTAAAGAAGAAGATTTAGCAGGTCAATCAGAAGCGAAGGGGAAATATTTGATGGAGAAATTGAAAGCGATTCAATCTCCAAATATTAGAGAAATCCGTGGACTAGGTTTGATGGTTGGGATTGAAATGAAACAGAAAGTTGCGCCATATATCAAGGCATTGCAAGAAGCAAATATCATTGCCTTGAATGCTGGGATGACTGTAGTTCGCTTGTTGCCTCCTTTGGTGATTACGTATGAACAATTAGATCAATTGGTGGATGCATTGACTGAGGTATTAGTAATGGATTTATCTTCTGCTGATAATGGTTAATTGATGAGTGATTTTGATACGTTAATTGGTTTGGTTTCACAATACAGCCCTTCGGGAAGTGAACGAGGGGCTGTTCAATGGTTAGTGGAAAGAATGAAGTCACTGGGCTATGATGAAGTTTTTATAGATGAAGCAGGCAATGCGGTTGGTGTGATGGGAAAAGGAAATAAGCAAGTTGTTTTGCTTGGTCATATTGATACTGTGCCTGGCGAAATTTCTGTTCGTGAAGAAAATGGAATTTTATATGGACGTGGTTCAGTGGACGCCAAAGGTCCGCTGGCATGTTTTGTGGATGCAGTTGCACAAGTTGGAGTCAAAGAAGATTGGCAATTTGTTGTCATTGGTGCGATTGAAGAAGAACGAAATTCAGAAGGTGCAAGGTTTGTTGTCAATCAATACAAGCCAGATTTTGCCATCGTCGGTGAACCGAATCATTGGGATAGAATCTCTTTGGGATATAAAGGAAGTGCTTGGGCGAATGTGATTGTCAAGCGCGCACAAAATCATACGGCGAGTGGTGAAGAAACTGCGGCAGAAATTGCTGTGGATATTTGGTTGAAAATCAAAGCGTATGTGAATCAATTCAATGAAGATAAGAAAAGAGTCTTTGATCAGCTCTTACTTACTTTACGTGGAATTGATTCAAGTCAAGATGGGTTTGAGCAAAAAGCAATACTCAAAGTCGGAGTCCGCTTGCCTGTGGAAGTGTCACCAGATGATTGGTATGCAAAATTAAATGAAATGATAAAAGAAGATGCAATTGTTGAGCCAAGGGGATACGCTATCCCAGCATTGAAGTGTGAGAAAAATACGTCCCTAGTAAGATGTTTCTTAAGTGCAATCAGGTCACAGGGCGGTGAGCCGCGTTTTGTCTATAAAACAGGAACTGCGGATTTAAACATCGTCGCGCCTGTGTGGAAATGCCCAGCCGTGGTGTATGGTCCTGGAGATTCAACGTTAGATCACACACCGAATGAACATATTGAATTGGAAGAATATGCAAAGGCTGTAATGGTGTTAAGTGAAACATTGAAAAAATTAACATCCCCCACACAGTGAAGTTAAGCGCGACTCAAAACCACCCATACAGCCCTTGTCGGCTGGTTAGTTTTATTCACCAAACGATGCGGTGTGGTGGATTCAAAAATAATGCTATCGCCAGCATTTAATGTATAAGATTCAAAACCTAATTCAACAACAAGTTCTCCCTCTAAAATTAAACCAAACTCTCTACCTTCATGGTGAGACATATTATCACCAGACATCGCTTGGGGTTCGTATGTAATTTCAAGAAACTCAGCCCCGCTTTCCGCAAGTGCAGTGAGGCGAGACCAGGTCACCCCGCCTTTTAATTGAATCACAGGTCGAGTCCCTGCATGAACAATAGATGATGATTGCGTACGAGGTGGAAATTCTTTCAGGACTTCTGCAACCCCTTTTAGTTTTGCATCTCGCATTTCACTAGCTGTCATTTCCCCAATAGGTCCATTCAATGTATTTTCTGAAGAATTGCTATCATTTTCCTCAGGGAAAAAATAATCAATCGAAACATTCAATGCCGAAGCAATGCTATATAGCGAACGTACCGATGGAAATACTTTCCCCGTTTCAATCTGACTCAACATACTTGCACTAATTTCGGCTTTATCTGCCAAATCGCGCAGGCTCATTTCATGCTCTTGACGAATGGCGCGCAGTTTCTCTCCAATTGCTCGTGCCTGATGAGGGGTAGAGTCAGTCATTATTCACCTCAGCCCATTATATTCAATTGTGATAAACACCGCAAGCCATTTTCGGGCGAAAAACCTTAAAATTTCCCGTTTTTGTTCAGTATTTATTGACAAAAAAATTTAATTCAATATAATGTGTTCAGTTAAATTAAATATCCTGCAAGTATCCTACTCCGGAGCGTCTCGTAATGGCAAAACTCGGGTTTGTTGGTTTGGGCTTGATGGGAAGTCGAATCGTAAAGCGTTTGTTAGATGCCGGGCACGAAGTCTATGGCTATAACCGAACGCGGGCAAAGGCTGAATCGCTGATTCAAGCCGGTATGCGCTGGAAAAATTCACCAAAAGAAGTGGCTCAAGCCGCCGATATCACGCTGAGTATGGTCGCGGATACGGCGGCTTTGTCGTCCATTGTTGATGGAGATAATGGGATTTTGGCTGGACTCTCCGCTGGGAAAATTTATGTGGATATGAGCACAGTCAGCCCAGAAATTATCCGCCTCACTGCTAGACGTGTAGCTGATTCTGGTGCGGAAATGTTAGATGCGCCTGTATCAGGGAGCGTTTCGGCTGTGGAGGCTGGCACTTTGATTATCTATGTTGGGGGAAGTAAAGAAGCCTTAGAAAAAGTTCGCCCTGTTTTTGAACAATTGAGTCAAAGAGTTATTTATGTTGGCACAAATGGTCAAGCCGTTTCGATGAAGATTGCTATTAATCTCAATATTGCTCCACAACTGATTTCATTATTTGAAGGTGTGTTGCTAGCAGAACGAAGTGGAATTCCGCGTGCCGAAGCATTAGATGGTTTATTGAACAGTGTTGTTGCATCTACTGCTATGAAGTATCGGGCACCATTTATTTTGAAAATGCCGGATGAAGTTTGGTTCAGTGCGGCAATGATGAAAAAAGATATTCAATTGGCTTTGGATTTAGGCAAAGAGTTAGGCGTGACGTTAAAAACTGCTGAACTCGCAAAAGAGATGCTAGACAAAGCAATTGAAATGGGTTGGGGTGATGAGGATTTTGCAGTCCTGTTCAGGGTGGTGGAGCAATTATCCCCGAAGAATGAGGCGTGATATGGCTCAATCAAAAGTAAAGAAATCTGAATCTATATCAAACATCGACCGCGAACAGTGGTTACATATGTATCAACAAATGTTCAAGATTCGTGCATTTGAAGAACAGGTCAATGAGTTATATCAAAGCGCGAAGATGCCGGGCTTGGCACATTTATATATCGGTGAAGAGGCGATTGCGGTTGGTGTGTGTGAGGCGTTGACGAAAGAAGATTACATCACTAGCACGCATCGCGGACATGGACATTGTTTAGCAAAAGGTGCATCAATAGATAAGATGTTTGCTGAGTTGCTTGGTAAAGATGCTGGGTATTGTCATGGCAAAGGCGGCTCGATGCACATCGCCGACCAAGACACTGGAAACCTCGGCGCGAATGCAATTGTGGGTGGAAGTTCGGCGATTGCAACAGGTGCGGCATTTGCTAGTAAACGATTAGGAAATGGCAGAGTTGCGGTTTGTTTTTTTGGTGAAGGTGCATTAGGGCAAGGACTTGTTTACGAATCGATGAACATGGCGCAGTTATGGAAGTTACCTGTGATTTATGTGTGTGAAAATAATTTATACAATGAATACACACATCATTCAGAATCAACAGCGGGTAGTATGAAAGCCCGAGCAGAAGCCTTCGGTTTGATGACGGTAGAAGTAGATGGACAAAATGTTCGTGAAGTTCACGAAACCGCACTCAAACTTGTAGAACGCGCTCGTCAGGGAGAAGGTCCAGCGTTTATGTTATGTAATACTTATCGCTATCATGGACATCACGTGGGGGATATTGCTAGAGAATATTACAGACCCAAAGAAGAAGAATTGAAATGGAAAAATGATAACGACCCGCTCAAGAATTTATCGAGTTGGTTAACTGAAAATGGTTTGGCAGATGCTGGCATTTTTGAGCAAATTGAATCGACCGTTACAAAAGAAGTAGAAGAGGCTGTCAATTTTGCTTTGAATGCTCCCTTCCCTGCTCCTGAAGAGGTGACGAACCATGTCTATGCCTAATGCAAATGGACGTGAAATCTTTTACGGCGAAGCAATCAAAGAAGCATTAGCCGAAGAACTTCGTCGTGACCCAACTGTGTTCATGCTTGGTGAAGACATTGCCGAAGCAGGAACAACATTTAAAGTTTTGAACGGACTTGTTGATGAATTCGGTAAAGACCGTATTCTTGATACACCAATTTCTGAACCCGGTTTTACAGGTCTTGCAGTTGGTGCGGCAATGACGGGTTTACGTCCTGTTGTAGATATTATGTTTGGTGATTTCAGTGGATTGATTCTAGATCAAGTTGCAAATCAAGCCGCGAAGATTCATTACATGTCCGGTGGAAAATTAAAAGTGCCAATGGTTTTGAGAACAACGATGGGTGCAGGTCGCCGTTCTGCCGCACAACATTCGCAATCATTA
Organism: Anaerolineae bacterium; assembly: GCA_003524705.1. The sequence goes on from DQGV01000117.1 coordinate 11,444, forward strand.
CAGGCTTGGTACAGTCACATTCCCGGCTTGAAGGTTGTTGTCCCTGCCACACCTTATGATGCAAAAGGTTTAATGAAAAGCGCAATTCGTGATGACAACCCGGTTGTCATTCTCGAAGACAAGATGATGTACAAAACGGTCAAGGGCTATGTTCCAGAGGAAGAATATGTCATCCCGATAGGCGTAGCAGATGTCAAGCGAGAAGGAAGCGATATTACTTTAATCGCAACTAGCAGTATGGTGTACGTCGCATTAGACGCGGCAAAACTTCTTGAAGAAGTCGGCATCAATGCTGAAGTTGTTGACCCACGAACTTTAGTTCCACTTGATAAGCAAACGTTAGTTGAATCAGTAAAGAAAACCAGCCGAGCCATTGTAATTGACGAAGGTTATGAGCAA
>DQGV01000007.1 GCA_003524705.1 Anaerolineae bacterium
ATTCGGGTTGACTCGTTTCGGCTTAGATGTACATTCTTCTAGTGAAATATCTGTGACATAACCGCATTGCAAAGAGACCATTCTGTCAAATCCACCACGCGCCGCCAAACGGACTGCCGCTGAGCCATAGCGTGTTGCAAGTAAACGGTCAAATGAAGTGGGAGTCCCGCCGCGCTGGATATGACCAAGTACGGTCACGCGTGATTCGAATCCTTGTTTTTCAACATATTCTGAAATCATTGCACCAATTCCACCCAAACGTGGAACATACACTTCATCGCCTTTGCGTGAAAAAACTTGTTCCCCACCTTGTAACTTCGCGCCTTCTGAAACTGCCAACAAACTAAATTTTCTTCCAGATTCTGCACGAGATTTAATCTTTTTCATAATGCTTTCAAACTTAAATGGAATTTCAGGAATCAATATCACATCTGCGCCGCCAGAAATACCGGCATGTAGTGCAATGAAACCTGCATCACGTCCCATTAACTCAAGCACCATCACACGGTGATGTGACTCAGCTGTTGTATGCAAACGATCTAAGGCTTCGCTGGCAATGTTCAAGGCTGTATCAAAACCAAATGTGACTTCTGTTCCGCCAATATCATTGTCAATGGTTTTGGGAACGCCAATCACAGGCACACCTTTTTTAGCCAATTCATGTGCAATGTGAAGTGTGCCATCACCACCTAACACCAACAAAGCATCTAATTTTTGTTTTTTGATTCCTTTTACAATTTCATCCGAAACATCAATGACAACTTCTTTTCCGTCACGAATCACTTTACGCGCATACGGATTTCCACGATTGGCAGAACCCAAAATCGTGCCCCCACGCGGAAGGATTCCACTCACTTCGTTTAATCCAAGCGGAATAATTCCATCCTCTTCAAGAAAGCCATCATAGCCGTTTTTGATTCCAAATACTTCACAATCAAATTCAAGGATAGCGGTTTTGACAACCGCGCGAATGACTGCATTTAATCCAGGCGCATCACCGCCACCTGTTAGGACTCCGATACGTTTCATCAAATAATTCCTTTCATACGTAATGATAACTCATTCAGAATATTTCTATTAAACTTTTTTGTAATTAATCTTCATCCTTTATAATCAACCTAATGAACACAACTCAACCTTCAACATTTCAAAACATCCTCAAATGGATGATTCCCATCATTGGCATAATCGTCATCGGCGTGTGGATGTATATTTCACCCGAAGGCGCGCTCGGCAAATTAGATGCCATCGGCTATGCAGTTTGTCACCGCATTGATGCGCGTTCCTTTCAAATTGATGACCGTCAATTGCCATTGTGTGCACGTTGCACTGGCGAATTTTACGCCGCCGGTGTGGCATTATTATTTCAAGCCTTCATCAGTGGAAGAAAAAGTGTTTTACCATCACGTGGAATATTAGCAGTCTTAATTTTATTCTTCCTCGCCTTTGGTATTGATGGCGTTAATTCATACGTCTATTTACTCAAACAAACTTCTGGCGGCTTAGAACAAATTCCCAATTTATACATACCCAACAACACTTTGCGTCTCTTCACTGGTAGCGGAATGGGAATCGCGTTAGCATCTGTTTTATTTCCAGTCATCAACCAAACCCTTTGGAAAGAAGCGGATAACCACCCCGCCCTCGAATGGAAAAATTTCGGCATCCTCGTTGCCATCATCATCGTCCTCAACTTTCTCATCCTCACCGATAGCCCGCTGGTATTATTCCCAATTGCATACATCAGCGCACTCGGCACATTATCATTACTTGTTTTAGTTTTTATGATTTTGTGGATGATAATCATGCGACAAGACAACACATTTGATAACCTCCGTCAACTTTGGCTTCCATTCGCTTCAGGCTTGACCTTAGCCCTGCTACTCATCCTCAGCATTGACCTACTCCGACTCATGATGACCGGCACATGGAGCGGCTTTCCCGGTTTAGGTTAATCGCATTACAACGAAGTTGACTCGCAACAATTTATCAATTAAATCGTATAATAAAATTGTGTATCATGTATAAATCATGATTGAAGTGTAAAAGAAGGAGAAATAAAATGGAATTACTACTCGGAATTTTTTCAGCATTTGGTTTATCTGCTAGTGCAGGTTTGAATGCTTACATTCCACTCTTAGTGGTGGGGACAATTTCCCACTACTTCCCCGGCATTATCAACCTCGCCGAACCATTTGACTTGCTCGCCAACCCCTGGATTTTGATTTTGCTCGGCGTGTTAGTGATTATTGAAATGGTTGCAGATAAAGTGCCCGCTGTGAATCACGTCAACGACATTATTCAAACATTCATTCGTCCTGCCGCAGGTGCAGTTGCATTCGCCGCCAGTGCAAATGTGATTACTGACATCAATCCAGTATTGGCATTGGCTTGTGGTTTGTTAGTAGCAGGTAGTGTTCATACTGTCAAAGCCGCGGCAGTTCGCCCAGCAGTTACAGCCGCAACCGCAGGTGCAGGCACAACCCCAGCATCCATCATTGAAGATATTATCGCTATCACCACTTCAATTTTAGCCATCCTGCTTCCAATTGTGATGGGAACCATTCTCATTATCGGATTGTCACTACTCATTTATTGGTGGTGGCGCAGAACCAATAAACCGCAAACCGCGTAATATTTACTCTCGTAAGGTATAATGCCACAAATCTTTACATAACAAAAAGGAGAAATTATCATGTCTGAAATGAATGAAATGCCTGAGGTCTCTGGCGGTATGAATCCAGAACCCAAGAAAAACAACCAAACCGTCATTATTGCAGTCGTCGTCGTTGTTTTACTATGTTGCTGTTGTTCAGTTTTGATTGGTGGTTGGGTGTTTGGCGACCAAATCGTTCAATCATTAGGTCTGTAGCAAAAATGAAAAATCCTCCGTTAGTGCGGAGGATTTTTTGATTCTTGTAAGGGCGACCCTTCAATATATATAAACTTGTTTAACTAATATTGGCGGGTCGCCCCTACTTTACAATATTTTTTAATTTAAAATAATCTTGTAATTCATCTAAACTTGCATAAATCTTTTTTCTCAACTCTTCATCTACATTCAACTCTTCTAATTCGTCTTCATCCAAAACAACTTGCTTCCCTTCCGCACTGACCCATAAATCTAAAATCAAATCAGAATAGGCAATTTCATTTTCTGAAATTTCAGCAGGCTTGGTGATGTTGCAATACCAGCCTTTTATTTTTCCATCGTCACGGTCGTAAATTTCAAAAATATTGAACCATTTATCAGTATAAAAAGTTTCTACAAAACGGTCATCCCGTTTCAAAACGATTTCTTGAAACGGCAAATCATCGCGGTTAAATAATGCTTCAACTATTGCATAATTTTCTTCACGACGTATCAACTTGCCTTCATATTCCCAAGTCACTTCATCTTTATGATTCTTTTTGATAATTTTCATTCGAGACATCCTACTTGAACATTCACTTTGATAGTTTCACCAATCTTTGGTTTTTCTTTGATTAAAAACTTCACGCCCTTCGATACAGCTTCGCCACTCAGGACACCGCCTCGACTCTTAACCTCAAATTGATTCTGCTTGTAAACAATATCTTCTACTTTGACATTGATGACCTCACCCTTTGAAGATTGAGTCAATAACAAATCAACTTTTTCACCTTGATTTTGTTTGCAATCTATGTTCAGAATCCCAAATTCAGTTTTGACTTTATTTTTAGCAATGACTTCGCCTTCAACTACATTTCCAATACCCAATATTTTTGCAACTTCAACATATTTGGGATTCTTCCAAATTTCTTCAGGCGTATCATCGCGGATAATCACACCGTCATGCAAAATCAAAATTCGGTCTGCAATTGCAAACGCTTCTTCAGCATCATGGGTGACGTAAATGGCAGGGATTTTTTCTTTATGCAAAATGTTTCTTAATTGACTCAGTAAATCTTCTTTGAGAGATTTATCTAGTGCACCGAGTGGTTCGTCAAACATCAAGAGGCGAGGTTGAGGTGCTAAAGCACGGGCTAAAGCAACGCGTTGTTGTTCACCGCCAGAAAGTTCGCTGATATTTCTCTTCTCAAAACCCGATAAATTAACTTGTTCCAACAGAGCGGCTACACGCAGTTGAATCTGTTGAGTATTTTCATTCCGCATTTTCAAACCGAAGGCGATATTGTCAAACACGTTGAGGTGTGGGAAAAGGTTGAAGTCTTGAAAGACCAAGCCGAAGTCACGTAAGTGAGGCGGTGTTGAGGCGAGGTCAATTTTGTTAAACAGAATCTGCCCTCCATCAGGAAAATCTAGACCAGCAATCATCTTCAAAATAGTAGATTTACCACTACCTGATGCGCCAAGCAAACAAATCGTTTCGCCTTTTTTGATTTTGAATGAAATGTTTTGCAAAATATTTTTTTGATTAAATGATTTTGAAACGTGACGAAGTTCGAGCATTTAAAATTCTCCAGTTTGATTCAAACGAATTTTTTCAATTAATAAAATTGAAGTTGTTGTAATAATCATTAACAATGTTGCCATTGCCATAGCTTGACCATAATTGAGCCCGCCGGGCTGAGATAAAAATCTTTGAATGGCGATGGGAATAGTTGGATATTCAGGGCGATTGATTAATAATGTTGCGCCGAACTCGCCGAGTGAAATGGTGAATGCAAATGTTGCGGCGGTGAGCGTGGCGCGTGAAAGAATTGGAAAATCAATCGTTTGCCAAACTTTGAGTGGTGATGCGCCAAGTGTAGATGCGGCTTGACGAAGTTTATCGGGAATGGATTTGATGGCGGGTTGTAATGTGCGAATGACAAATGGTAAGGCGATGAGTGTATGCGCGATTGGAACGAATAATGGTGATGAAATTAATCTTCCGAATGAAAGTATAAAACCTAAACCAAGCATTACTGCGGATGAACCAAGTGGAAGTAAAAGTAAAGGATCTAAAAATTTATCGAGTTGTGTTGGTTTTGCAAGTGCAATTGCAACGGGATAGCCTAATGCCAATGAAAATAAAACTGTAATGCCTGCATAACTTAATGAATTAATCGCCGCTTGAAATGGTGGAACATAAAACAAAGAATTTCTGCGATTGATAAAAAGTTCTTGATAATAATCGGTTGTGAAACCATACTGAATTTCGTCACGTTGTCCGCGGTCTGCTTCAAGGCGAGTGAGTGAGCGAATTGGAAGAGAAATAAGTGGAATAATGAAGAAGGCAGAAAGCAGAAAGCAGAGAGTTGTAACAAAAATTTTTTGTTTAAATGTTTTTGGTTTTTGTGTTTGTGAAAATTGCGGATTGGTTTGTGTATTGACTTGATTAATCGTTCTTGTATATAAAATTGAAAATATCAATGTGAAAAATAATTGAATAATGGAAAGCATCGCCGCGAGGTTTAGGTTTGGCAATTGTAATGCGCGGATGTAAATTTCTACTTCGAGTGTGGCAAAGTTTGAACCGCCGAGTAATAGAATCACGCCAAAACTTGTGAAGTTGAACATAAACACTAGCAAAGCGGATGCTAATAATGCTGGTCTTAATAATGGGAATGTTACATATCGCCATGTGCGGAATGAGTCTGCGCCGAGAACGCGAGCTGAATTTTCAAGTCGAGAATCAAGTTGTGAAAGAGCATTTCCTACAATGCGAATGACGATAGTTGTGTTGTAAAAAACGTGGGCGATTAAGATTGCAGTAAGAGTGCCAGTGAATTGGTAATTGGTAATTGGTAATTGTGGAAAGAAGAAAGAAGAAAGAAGTGGAATTAATCCGCGTGAGCCAAGCAGGGAGTTAAATGCGGCGGCGACAACAACTGTTGGTAACATGAATGGAACGGCTGTGATGGCACGCAGAATTGATTTACCATAAAACGTGAAACGTGAAAAAAGGACAGCAGACGGTAGACCGAGGACGAAAGTGAAAATTGTGGAAAGAGTTGCTTGGTAAAAAGTGAAGAGTAACGAGTTACGAGTAATGAGTAAGTTGTTTTCGTTTGTGAGAGTTGAGAAATCAAAGGTTAGTGAAAAGATTTTAGTTAATGGGTAGAAGAAAAAGGAAAGAAGAAAGAGGAAAGCAGGTAGCCACAGGAATAAGCGAATATTCACTGGAATATTTTTAGAGTTTATGGCTACCTGCTTATTCATCATTTTTATTTCATCACCTCGATCCATGACTCAATCCACGCATCGCGATTGGTGGCGATTTCATCATATGGCAAAGTGGATGGATCTTCTACAACTTGCGCATGTTGAATAAATAATTCAGGCAATTGAGCCGTTTGATTAACAGGATACACAAACATATTCAAGGGCATATCTTCTTGAAAAGTTTTGCTTAACATAAAGTCTACAAATGTTTCAGCGATATTGCGATTGTTTCCATTTTTGAGAATGCCAACAAATTCAATTTGACGAAAACACATTCCATCAGCCACAAGCGCGGCAGTTGGAGATTCAGTAATAGGTTCAGATGCGTACAAGACTTCTACTGGCGGGCTGGAAGCATAAGAAACCACCATTGGTTGTGGACCTTGTCCTGAAGATGCTGAAAAGTTTGTGTAATAAGCTGTTTCCCACCCATCTACAACCACAACTTCATTCTCTTTCAACCGTTGCCAATAATCTAAAAAGTCATCACCAAAGTATGCGCGTGTAGCGAGCATAAATGCCAATCCAGTAGATGATGTGGCAGGACTTTGCACTACTAATAAATTTTTATATTCTGGTTTGGTCAAATCTTCAAACGATTCAGGTAAAGCCAAATTATTTTCTGCGAAATATTTTTTATCATAATTGATACAAACATCACCATAATCTACTGGCAAGGCACGATAACTTTCATCCAAAATAAATTCAGGTGAAACTTCACTTAATACAGGTGATTGATACGATTCAAAAATATCCGCTTCTAAAGCACGAGATAAAAATGTATTATCCACGCCAAATAAAATATCTGCTAGCGGAGCATCTTTAGCAAGAATGGCTTTGTTGAGCATAGAGCCTGCGTCACCGCTTTGTAAAAACACAACATCAATATTATTTTCAGTTTCAAATTGCGAAATGACATCTTCTGAAATCGCAAATGAATCATGCGTCATTACGGTGAGAGTAGTTGGTTGTGGTGTGCATGAAGAAAGAAGAAAGAGGAAAGAGATTAGTAGAAAGTAGAAAGTCGAAAGTGGTTTTTTCATTAAGATTTCTCCAGTTAATATGTGGTCTCGATACGGCTTCGCCTACTCGACCACCGAAATATTATGAACAACAAGCAATAAGCCTTTTGTGATTGAGGTTTTGGCAAAATCAGATGTCATTTCGTTGCTGATGCCGCGAGTTTTATCGAAATATAAAGTTTCGTTTTTCAATTTCCATTTGAGATTTTCGGTCGTAACACCTTCGACATTTCCTCCCCATGGGATTAAAGAGACAATGTCTCCGCTTCTGCCATTGACTTCAACTTGGTCATTGCATAGGAAAATTTCTTCTAGCCCGTCATTGAGTTTCAAGTTAAAGGTTGAAGATTGAAAGTTTGTAAGTAATGAAATGTTGGCAAGTGTGTGATCCATTCTGCCACCTAGTGCGGCGACGATAATAATTTCATCAGGTTTTAGAGTAATAGCATGATTAATAGCCAGTTCAAGGTCTGTTTCGTTTTTGTCTTTGGGGAATACAATCACTTCACCACTGAACGTAGAAAGTGAGAAGTTTTTTGGCAATGAATCCATATCACCAATGATGAGGTTTGGAATCAGGTTCAACGTCAGAGCATGACGCGTGCCTCCATCAGCACAAATGATGAAATCATCAGGTTGAATCAAAGCGCGAGCTTTATCAGGGTTTGGCAATTCGCCATTTGCAAAAATGATTATTCTCATATCAAAAATAAAACATCCTCCAAAGCGGAGGATGTTGTTTGAAATATAAAATCCCTCCGCTGGTATGAACCAGATCAGGTAATGCGGGTCGAGCGTTTCACGCTCCTCTCAGCCTGTAGGGCAGGCTCCCCGTTCAGTTGTAATGTGAGTATATGACTATGAATATAAAAAGTCAATAGCCAAGCAAAACGTAAGAGCAGGAACATCGCCATCATCAAGACCTTGTCCCTGAGTGGCAAGGTCTTTTTTTATACAACAAGGAGAAAAATGAACAAAGGTATTTGGTACGGAATTGGCGCGTATGCGATGTGGGGCTTCTTCCCAATTTATTGGAAACTTTTACAACACGTCCCAGCATTAGAGTTGCTTGGTCATCGCATTGCATGGTCTTTCATTTTTTTAATTATCATCATCTTAATCTCAAAACAATGGAATGAATTTCGTTCTTTAATCAATCGTAAAACGCTAGGTATTTATTTAATTGCTTCATTATTGATTGGTGTAAATTGGTTGCTATACGTTTGGGCAGTGAATGCGGGGCACATTGTTGAAACAAGTTTAGGATACTTCATCAATCCATTGTTGAGTGTATTTCTTGGTCTCATTATCTTGCGTGAAAAATTAAGATTAACGCAATGGATTCCAATTGTGATTGCATTCATTGGCGTTGTGTATTTGACTTTTACTTATGGAAGACTTCCTTGGATTGCTTTAGGATTAGCATTCTCCTTTGGTTTTTATGGACTCGTCAAAAAACTTGCGCCTCTTTCTTCTGTCTTCGGCTTGACTCTCGAAACCGGCATTCTCTTCATCCCAGCCTTGTTGTATCTTGGTATTCACGAAGCCGATGGAACAGCATCTTTTCTTCACACTGGCATCACAGCAGATTTGTTGATGATTGGCGCAGGCGTTGTGACCACGATTCCATTATTGATGTTTGCATCCGCCGCCAAACAAATCCCATTGACAATGATTGGTGTATTACAATATCTCGCCCCGACGATTCAATTCTTAATCGGTGTATTTATTTATAAAGAAGCATTTGATACAACCCGATTAATTGGCTTTAGCATTGTCTGGTTAGCATTGATTATCTTTTGGGTAGAAAATTTTATGGCAAATCGTAATCCACCAGTTCAACCACTTCCAGAAGTAGGAGCAGATTAATGAAATTCCTTTTCATCGGCGGTACGGGATTAATCAGTTCGGCATGTTCCGAATTAGCCATTCAGCGTGGACATGAATTATTTTTGCTAAATCGTTCTGCTTCTAAAAAATATCCTGCTCCACACGGTGCAACTGTTTTACAGGCAGATATTTATAACAATCCATCTCAGGTAGCCGATTTAATTTTAAACCATCACTTCGATGCCGTCGTAGATTTCATTGCTTTCTCGCCTCAAGATATTGAACGAGATATACATTTGTTTCGAAATAAGACAAATCAATTTGTATTTATCTCGTCAGCAAGTGCATATCAAAAACCAGTTCAAAATTATTTAATAACCGAAGAAACGCCATTAGAAAATCCATTTTGGGAATATTCACGCAATAAGATTGCTTGCGAAGAAAGATTGATGCAAGCGTATCGTGATGAAAAATTCCCCGTCACGATTATTCGCCCATCACATACTTATGGACCTTCACAAATCCCATTCGTTGTTGGAAGTTGGCAACACCCATGGACGTTAATCAATAGAATGAAAGAAAACAAGCCAGTCATCATCCCAGGTGATGGCACATCTTTATGGGTATTAACTTGGAATGAAGATTTTGCTGTCGGTTTGATTGGTTTATTGGGAAATCAAAAAGCAATTGGTGAAGCATTTCAAATCACATCAGACGAAGTGTTGACTTGGAATCAAATTTATAACGAAGTGTATCAAGCCTTAGGCGTGGAAAGAAGCGTGGTTTACATCCCTAGTGATTTTATTGCTAAGTTTGATGAACACGCCATCGGAAGTCTGATTGGCGATAAATCCAATAGTGTGGTGTTTGATAATAGCAAAATCAAACGCTTTGTGCCTGAATACAATTGCAAAGTGAAATGGAGTGAGGGTGTGCGCCGTTCGTTGGCTTGGTTTGAGGCGCATCCTGAATTTCAGACAATTGACCATGATGCTATCAAAATGATGGACAAGATTTTGGATGCTTATTTGTAGCCCTTTACAAAAAATAGGGGAATAGATATAATATTAGTGATAAATTTCACAAGTATAATAAATAAAGTGAAATGAGGTCACTATGGACACAAAAAATCTTCCACACGTCATCATCATTGGTGCAGGCTTTGCAGGTTTAGAAACCGCTCGCGGACTCGCCAACTCACCTGTTCGCATTACACTGATTGATAAACGCAATCATCATCTTTTTCAGCCGTTGTTATATCAAGTAGCAATTGCAGGTTTGCTTCCATCACAAATCGCCAGCCCTATTCGAACAATTTTTCGTAATCAGAAAAATCTAACTTTCCAAATGGGTGAAGTGACTGAAATTAATCTCAACGAAAAATTTGTAAAACTTGAAGGCTCTGCAATTGGATATGATTACTTGGTCATTGCCGCAGGTGGGCGTACAAACTTTTTCGGTTTCGATACTTTAGAAAAACATGGCTTGCAAATCAAAGATCTTGAAACGGCTGTAAAAACGCGCAATCATTTGCTTTCGATGTTTGAGCAAGCCAGCCACGAAGGTGATGCTGAAAAAAGAAAAGCAATGTTAACGTTTGTCATTGTCGGTGGTGGACCCACAGGTGTTGAAGCCGCAGGTGCATTGGCTGAATTAATTTCACATGTCATGCGAAAAGATTATTCAAAATTAAATCTCAAAGAAGCAAAAGTTATTTTGGTTGAAGCAGGTGCACATCTTATCAACGCGTATCCTGATGAATTACGTCAAGCCACGAAAAGATTGTTAGAAAAGAAAAAAGTTGAAATTCGTTTGAATACCAAAATGAAAAATTACAACGGTCAACGAGTTGATTTTGAAGATGGTTCATCCATCGAAACACAAACTTTGATTTGGACTGCTGGAGCGAAAATGGTTGAATTATTTGACTCGCTTGGTGTAGAGCAAGCCAGCATGGGAAGAGTGCGCGTCACCCCGACGTTACAACTGCCAGCATTTCCCTCAGCATTTGTCATCGGGGATGCCGCTTTTCTCGTCAATGGAGATGGTCAACCCTTGCCTATGCTTTCCACGGTTGCGATTCAACAAGGTAAACATACTGCTAAAAATATTCGCAATGCGCTTGCAAATAAAGATTTAATTCCCTTCCATTACAAAGACCCAGGTTTGTTAGCCACTATCGGACGAAATGCCGCTGTTGCTAGAATCTTTGGCATTTCATTCAGCGGATTCATTGCTTGGGTGATTTGGGTGTTCTTACATATTTATCGCATCATCGGATTCCGCAACCGCATTATCGTCATGTTCAACTGGGCGTGGGATTATTTCTTCTACGACAATCAAGTTAGATTGATTACGAAGGAGTAAAAATCTTTCCTCTTTCTTCTTATGAAATGAAAGAAGAAAGAGGAAAGAATTGTCAGATAAAGAAAAAGTTGAGGAAACAGAATCAACTATCAATTAAGTTTGAAGCGGGGTTTTCATCTTAAAACATAACATCATCATTACGTCGCCAAGCGCGAACCATCGCAAATGTAAAAATGATAGATGTAATAATCATAGCGGGGATGAGGATAATGGGCATGAGCCAACGTTCACTGGCTTTGTTGATTTGA
>DQGV01000090.1 GCA_003524705.1 Anaerolineae bacterium
CATGGCAAAATAAATTTACCTATCATCGGTTGGATTTGGAATAATAGGAATGCGGAAAGAAAAATATTAATTGCAAAAAAAATCATGGGGATTTACCTTACCTAAAAAGAGACAAGCATGCAAACAAATTATAATCGTTTTATTCAACAGGGATAATTTCTTCCTTCGACTCAATTACTTTCGCTTGAACTTTACCTGCGGATAATTCTCTTAAATCAGATTGAAAAGATTCAAACGCCTCTTGCCTGACTTGTAACTTGATTTTTATATCCTCAGCATATTCTTCGCCGACAATGCTCCCGTGATGTTTTATCACTAACAAACGCAAACGTTCTAAAAGGTTATAAGGAATATTCATCTCCCCCACATGCACAGGGACTCGTCTTCCGCGTTTGACTTGATTCACAACCAACTGCGCGGACTCAGTATATGCTTTAACCAATCCGCCAGTGCCAAGTAATGTTCCGCCAAAATATCTGGTAATTACTAAAACAGTATCACCTAATCCACTGCCACGTAAAACAGATAAGGCAGGTTTACCTGCTGTTCCCGATGGCTCACCATCATCTGAAAAATATTCTGTAACAGTATTTCCACCACCAATGATGTACACGGGTACATTATGACTTGCATCTGAAAATTCTTTTTTGATTTTCGCCATAAATGCGCGTGCTTCATCTATAGAAAAAGCAGGCGCAAGCGTAGCAATAAAACGAGATTTCATCGTTTCATGTTCACGGCGGATTTCTTCGGTGGGGATGAGATAATCTTTCATGACATTATTTGTCATTGATAATCTAGTGCAATAATAAAAATATTTCCGAGGTTTTGAAAGCCTCGGAAATATTTTGTTACTCTATTATTTTACCCGAACAACTCCATCAATTGTTTGGCGTGGACAACGCCATCAAAGTTTGGAATATCACCTTTGCGCATTTTAGCTTTTTCACCATCTGGGTCGCCGAGGCAAGAGACAATTACATCACCTGCTTCTACATCTTCTTTTTCTGTATACCCATTCGTGGTGACAATAACTTTCATGCCTGCGGCTTTGGCGGCTTTGACTCCGTTTTTAGAATCTTCGACGACAAAGGCTTCTTCAGGTTTTAATCCAAGTGTGGATAAACCAAGGTTATAAATTTCAGGATCTGGTTTTTTGTTTTTGACAACATCGCCTGCTAAAACAACATCAAACTTAATATCTTTCAAAACGCCTTCGGTAATTGCCTTTGCGGCTTGTTCATTGGATGTAGTGCACACGCCGATTTTGATACCTGCATCCATGAGTTCTTTCATGAAGCGATGCAAGCCTGGGCGAAGGGCAAGTTTTCCGCTTTCAATTAATTCAACAAACAGAGCCGTCTTGCGTTTGTGCATTTCTTTGACGAGGTTATCAATTTCTTCTTCGCTCATCGGTTTAGAAAAACCTTTTGTTTTCCAATGATGTTTCATGCGTTCTTTGCCACCGGCAATTTGTAACAATTCGTGATAATACTCAACGCTCCATTCATCAGTGAAACCAAATTCTTTGAAAGTCATGTTGAATGAAACGCGGTGACCATCGCGTTCGGTATCAATGATTACACCATCTTGGTCGAAGAATACTGCTTTTATTTTGGACATTTTTCCTCTTTATTTCTTCACACCAAAAAACTCAAGGACTGTATTGACAAACAATTCATTTTCTTCTTTTGAACCGATCGTTACGCGGAACCAGCCATCACTTCCATATTTCTTGCTTTCGCCACGTAAGATGATGCCTTTGGTTTCTGCATATTCCAAAACTTCTTTACCTGTTTTGCCTGTCTCACCACAATCGAAGAGAATGTAATTGGCTTTGGATGGCATTACATGAAAACCAGGAATTACACTTAATGATTCAGAAATGTAATCCACAGCATCATTATTAAATTTGACTCGTTCAGCCAAACCTTCTTGGTCTTCAAATGCCGCCAATGCCGCCCACATCGGAATCGTGCCGACGTTCCACGGAAGAAGCGAACCAGCAATCTGCTTGATGACATCTTCATGACCAATCGTATATCCAAAACGCATACCCGCTAAACCATACGCTTTTGATAATGTGCGAGTAATCAAAACGTTTTTATATTTCTTCGTCAATTGGACTTGAGATTTACCCAACCCTGCATATTCGACATACGCTTCATCCACAATTAAGGGGATGCCTGTTTCTGCAAATGGGATGAAGTGTTCTGGATCCATATAATTGCCACTTGGGTTGTTCGGATTCGGAATCACAATAATTTTTGTCTTATCGGTAATCGCATTCATTAAACCTTTGTGGTCAAATTTTAGTAAATGGTCTTCATAAATCATTGGCACAGAGACCATCTTTGCGCCTAACAAAGTTCCACGTAAACCATAAATACCGAAACATGGCGTATGTTGAATGACTTCATCGCCAGGTGTGATGAACATACGGAAGATGTTGTCATACACTTCACTGGAGCCGTTACCAATCATCACATTTTGCGGACCATCAACATTATTCAATTCCGCAATTTTGCTACGCACAACCAAACCTTGATCTGGATAGCGATTGGTCATCTTTGCATATTTGAACATCGCTTCCAACACTTTATCTGAAGGTGGCAATGGATTTTCATTCGACATCATGCGATGTAATTCAGGTTTGCGCCATGCCAATTCAATATGTTCTGAAACATACATCGGAATCCCTTTTACCCACGGGGCATAATAATCTTCAATATTTTTCATTTTATTTTCTCCTGAGTTAATTCAATTGAGTTAATTCAATCAATAACTGTTTATGCTTTACCAGAAGAGCCTAGCTTATCAATCCAGTGCATCACAGCTTTGCGAGTTGCATCACGGACGAATACATCCATTTTGCCGGGGTCATATTCATCTCGATGCGAGCTAATGTATTCGAACTTGGCATCTATCAATGTATGCTTTAGCTCAGTTGATACATTAAATTTCGCGCCACCCGCTTCGAGCAATTTGACGATGTAATCATCCGGCAAACCAGTTCCACCATGGACGACAAGCGGAGCTTTGATGCCATTACCATTTAACATTTTATTGATAGTAGCCATACGCTCAAAATCAACTTTTGGATTTTTAGTTTTGTACACACCATGTGCAGTTCCAATCGCGGGACCAAAAATATCCACGCCAGTGCGTTCGACGAACTCCACACATTTTTCTGGGTTTGCTAATTGCGCTTCATCTTCCGCGACTTTGATTTGATCTTCCACACCGCCGACGGTTCCTAATTCACCTTCGACTGTGATATCGCCAACACTATGTGCATAATCCACTACTGCTTTTGTTTGGCGGACGTTTTCTTCAAAAGAATGTTTCGAGGCATCAATCATGATATTGGTGTAGCCTGCATCTGCACACTTGTTACAATATTCAATGGTAGTGCAGTGGTCGAGGTGCAAGCACACAGGTATAGGCGCGGATGAGGCGAGCGTCCGAAAAATTGAAACCATCAACTCTGGCGTGTGAAATTGAGATGGCTTCACCGATGTTTGAACAATCACAGGTGATTTTTTTTCTATCGCGGCATCTATCACCGCTTCAAATTGAACGAGGTCTGTGACATTGAACGCGCCGATGGCGTACTTGCCTTTCAAAGCTGGATACATAATTTCTTTTGCATTTACAATAGACATAATATTCTCCTTTTAATAACTGATTACTATTTACTGATAATTGAAAATTATTTTTTCTTCGCTACATCTTTCAACCACTGCTCCCATCTAAAATCAGTCACGTGCTGACGGAACCGCCCAAACCACAAATCAGCATACCCTTGAAAATCTTCTTCCAATTTTGAAATACCCGTTTGAGTCGTACCCCACATAGCTTCATGCAGTTCAGACATGGGCCACATCAAACG
>DQGV01000228.1 GCA_003524705.1 Anaerolineae bacterium
CCGCAAACATGGTCTGTGCCACGCAAGTTATCGCGTTCTTCGCCTAAATCAATATGAATTTCAGAGCATGGACCACATGGACCAAACTCTGCCATTTGCCAAAAATTTTCTTTTCTTCCGAAAAACAAAACATGTTCAGGATTAAAGCCTGGTTGTTTCTTCCAAATTTCTGCGGCTTCATCATCTTGTGGCACGTTGCCTTTGTCATCTTTGAAGCAAGTGGCATACAGTTTATCTTTTGGTAAACCCCACACATCAGTTAATAACTGCCAAGACCATGCAATGGCTTCTTCTTTATAGTAATCACCAAATGACCAGTTGCCCAGCATTTCAAAAAAGGTGTGATGGGTATCATCACGCCCAACATCTTCAAGGTCGTTGTGTTTGCCAGCCACGCGCAGACATTTTTGCGAATCGACAACACGCGAATATGGATATTTTTCTGTGCCAATAAAGACATCTTTGAATTGCACCATGCCAGAATTTGTAAAAAGCAGGGTTGAATCTCCGCCCGGCACAAGCGACATGGAAGGCACGGCGGTGTGTCCGTGTTCCACGAAAAAGTCTATAAAGTCTTGGCGGATTTGATTGCCTGTTAGTTTTTTGCTCATTCTTGCTCCGAAAATTTAAGTTGAGGAATTATACCAAGTGATGAAAGAGGAAAGAAGAAAGAGGGGTTGAAAGTTGGAAGGTTCAAGGTTGGAAAGTTTGAAAGTTAAGAATGTTATACTTTTGAAAATGAATATTATTAATGAGGCTATCTATGAATTTTCTATTCGGCAAAAAAGAAGAAATACAAGCAATGGCTGAGGTTTTAGAAGATGGTCGCGCTGTGGCTGATGCAGAAATGAAAAAAGCAAAATATAACGATTATCGAGGCGCGGAGCCGATGATGGAAGTGAAAGTACGAGTCCAGCCGAAAGATGATGCTCCATTTGAGTCTATGATGAAGTTTGGGTTGACCAAGTCATTTTTACTGATGCAAGGTGTTGTAGTACAAGTCAAATACCCAAAAGGGAAAACTCAAAAAGTTGAGTTGGACGATGAACAACAAGCAATTTTAGAAAGAAACGCTTCTATTCTAAAGAAACAATAATTTCTATGACAAATCTCACCCGCTCAGTCGAAGTTTTTATTCAAGTAGATTTACAAATCGCCTTTGACTATGTCTCCGACTTAACCAAACATCCCGAATGGAGTGGCGGAGAGTTGAAAATCGAAGCCGTTTCGTCAGAACCAATTCAAGTGGGAAAAGAATATTTATCAAAAGGTGAAGTGGCGATTCAAAAGGATAGACCGAATACATTACGAGTTACAGAATATGAAGCGCCATATAAATTTGGCTTCGTCGCCAATGACCCTGATTTTGGTGACGTTTTCCATACGTTCACATTTGTTCAAAATGAAAATGGTGTTTTAGTCACAAGGACGATGAAATTAAATGTAAATCCATTCATAGCGTTTGGGTTTACATTCTTTGTCTATCCCCTGATTGGCAACCCTTCCATGAAGAAGGCATTTGCAAATCTCAAAGCGAAATTGGAATCACAGAGGTAAAATATCTTTATGACTCTTCCAACCCATCACCTCAACATCAACGACACTGAATTTATCGCCAAGCCTTATGAGCAATTAAAAACATTGCGAAAAGAAATGCCCGTCTTTCGTGATGAAGTCTGGGATAAAGTTTTCTTTTTTCTTCACGCCGATATTTCATCTTTGCTAAAAGATAAACGACTTGGACGAACCATGCTTCATCGGTATTCACGTGAAGAAATTGGCTGGCCCCCGCCAGACCCAAAACTGGCAGGTTGGCGCAGTTATCAAGACAATGTGTTTATGGATATGGAAGGCGAATCACATTCACGCATTCGTTCATTGGTTACAAAAGTTTTCACACCCAAAAAAGTTGAAAGTTTACGCACGAAGTTAGAATCAACAACGCATAAATTAATTGATGCAGTTGAAAAAAATGGCAAGTGTAATTTTGTCAGCGACATTGCTGAGCCTTTGCCTGTCATCATGATTGCCGATTTACTCGGCATTCCTGAAGAACATCGTGAGATGTTACGTCCATGGTCTGGGGCGATTGTCAAAATGTATGAGCTTGGTTATACCGATGAACAAATCAATGAAGCCAATAAAGCCTCTGTTGATTTTATGAATCTCATTGGTGAACTTGCAAATGAACGCAAAAAAAATCCGCAAGATGATTTGATTACCGATTTAGTCCAAGTAGAAAGTGCTGGTGAAAAGTTAACTGAAAACGAAATGCGCGCCACTGCAATTTTTCTTTTGAATGCGGGGCATGAGGCAACGGTCAATGGTTCGGCGCTGGGGTTAATGTCACTGTTTCAGAATCAGAATCAATTTGAAATCATGAAAGAGGCGGTGCATCAAAATAATCAAGCGTTAATCAAAACGGCGGTTGATGAAATGCTTCGTTATGAAACTCCGCTCCCGATGTTTGAGCGTTATGTTTTGGAAGATATGGAAATCAACGGCACGCAACTCAAACGCGGCGAAGAAGTTGGATTATTTTATATTTCTGGCAATCATGATGAAAAACGCTTCGACCGCCCCAGCGAGTTGATTCTGTCGCGTCAAGATAATCCACTCTTGACATTTGGTCTCGGCACACATTATTGTTTAGGTGCTCCATTAGCAAGATTGGAACTACAAGTTTTATTTAGTGTTTTGTTTAATCGTTTGCCAAATTTGGAATCAAATGGTGACGCAGTATTTTCAAAAGGTTTTGTGATTCGTGGTTTAACTGATTTGCCGATTAAATTTTAGTATTATCGTAGGGGCATAGCGGATTGAATAAGGATTATAGTAATAATTTTTCCGCTATGCCCTTACATTTATAAAGGAGACATGATGTATACAACTGATATGTACACAGGTGTTCATGCAGAAACAATAACGATGAAAGGTGCGAATGGTGATGAAATCAATGCCTATCTCGCGCGACCATTAGGACAAGGAAAATTCCCTGCCATGGTGCTGGCACATCACATGCCGGGCTGGGATGAATGGTATATGGAAGCGACATTCAAATTTGCGAATCATGGCTTCATTACGATTACACCGAATTTATATTTTCGTTCAGGGCATGGGACACCGGAAGATGTTGCCGCAAAAGTTCGGGCTGATGGTGGAATATCGGATGACCAAGCCGTTGGTGATTTAGAAGGCGCGATGAAATATGTTCGCGGATTAGATAACTCCAATGGCAAAGTTGGAATCTTTGGAACTTGTTCTGGTGGAAGACATGCTTACTTAGCCGCCTGCCGTGCAAAAGGTTTTGATGCGATTGTAGATTGTTGGGGTGGAAATGTTGTGATGGAAAAAGTAAACGCAAAAATGCCTGTCTCACCACATGAATATACAAAAGATTTATCTTGCCCGATTTTAGGTTTGTTCGGTGAAGAAGATTCAAGCCCGACTCCTGAACAAGTCAAGATTCATGAAGAAGAATTAAAGAAGCATGGCAAGAATTATGAATTTCACATGTACCCAAATGCTGGTCATGGATTCTTTTATTATCATCGCCCTGCTTATCGTCCAGACCAGACTGTGGATGGTTGGAAGAAAATTTTTGCGTTTTTGGAGAAGCATTTAGGAAATGCCTGATAAAGTAGGGACACAGCGAGTCGGTTTATGATTTTGACAATGAATCGTTTCGCTGTGTCCCTACAAATATAAAAAACTGGAGAATTTATGTGCACAATGATTACACAATCTGTCAAAATAGATGGCAGTGGAAAACATAACAACGAATGGATTAAATTAGAGCAAGCCAATGTATCTTTTGACCATCCTTTCCATGCGCCGTATGAACACACACTGAATATTGATTTTGTGAATGAATCTCAGCGTGTGGCTGTGGAATTAAGTGAATCCGCCGCACGCAATTTGGTGAAAACGATTCTTGAGGTTTTGAATCAAGCCGAGGCGGAAGGGCATGTAGAAAAACAATCTGCATAAATGAAAAGGCTTTCTGGAATTTTGGTTCGTGGGCATCAAGTGGCGTCGCGCCCATCGAAAGATTATCCATACAGTACCTTAGAAAAACAAAAACCTTATTTCAAAGAACTCGGTTTGGATTTATATCCATATTTCAATGGGACACTAAATATCTCGATTGCTCCACTAACTTTTAAGATGAGGCAACCCGAATTCACCTTTGAAAAAGTGGAATGGACAGATTTACATCCACCAGAGACGTTTTCTTTCTCACGTTGCAATGTCATTTTCAAAAGTAAAGAATATGCAGGTTGGGTGTATTATCCACACCCAGAGACGAAGAAAAATCATTTTCAGAATCCATCATTAATTGAAGTAATTGCGATTGAAATTCCAAATATTCAATATGGCGATTCAGTTGACGTGGAAATTAATGAAGATGAAATTAAAGTCGAAGGTCAAAAAACAAGTTGACCCTTGATTAAGAAGCGGGTTTTCATCACCCGAACGTGCTATTCAAATCAATATTTATTTTCCGCCGTGTCAGGTACAATTGCGGGGAAAAGGGAACAATGCGAATCGCTTTTATTTCAGACATTCACGGAAATTTCACAGCCCTTGAGGCTGTGCTTGCGGATATTAAGAAGCAAAAAGTTGACCAAATTTTTTGCTTGGGCGATACCGTCAGTTTGGGTCCGCAACCGCGTGAAGTGTTAGAAACGTTGCATGAAATAAAAAGTATAAATATTAAAGGCAATCACGATGG
>DQGV01000379.1 GCA_003524705.1 Anaerolineae bacterium
GACGTACAAATCCCAATTGTTGTTACGGTTGCTTTGGAACACCAAGAACTTCAAATCTGGTGAGTAGAACGGGTTAATATCATCAGCCGGGTCACTGGTAATTTGTGTTTCTCTACCAGTGAGTTGGTCAATGGTGAACAAGTCAAAACGACCATTTCTATCTGATTGGAAGACCACAGTCTGTGAATCCGGTCCATACATCGGATTCGTATTATTCGACTGCGACTCTGTTAGACGTATCGCTTCGCCACTTCCGACCAAATCTGTGTAGTACAGTTCGACATTTCCATTACGGTTACTTTGGAACACAACCCAAGAGTCATCTGGTGCACGACTCGGTCGGCTATCTACTGCTCCATCTTTGGATAAGTTATACAATTTGAAATCTTCTTGCCCTTCAATACCATCTAAACGGTACACTTCCAAATTATCATCACGGAAAGTGTGGAAGACCAGACATTCAATACAGGGTTGTCCAGCCGCAGGTGCAACCACCAAACTTTCAAGGCAATTCGCTAGCGCGGCACGAGATGTGGCGTTGTTTGCATTAGTAATTGTCAAAACCAGTTGCGTAGTCGCGCCACCACTGACCACTAGATTAAGCGTGCCACCTGCATTCAATTGGAAAGGTGCAGTTTGAACAATGTTTCCAGCCGCATCAGTTATGGTGTACACAAATGCCACAGGCATATTTCCACCATTATTGGTGATATTAAAGGCGGCAGTGCCAGTCTTTGTACATACACCCGTCGCAGATATTGAGGGCGGAGGTGGAGGTGCCACACAAGTTGACATATTGGCTGTAGCACTCAAACCTGGGTCTTGCGGGCTGGATAATGAATATGAAGTTGATGTTCCACTTACTGTAATTGTTGTGCTTTGACCTGCAAGCAATAAGAAGTTAGATGTTTGCACAACTACGCCACTTGCATCTGCTACTTCATAATCATATGGGAAGGTCATATCACCACCATTATTTGTAATAATGAAAGTGGCAACACCTGCATTCGATGTACATGCACCTGAGGCTGAAAGCAATGGTGAGTTGATTACAATGCCACCACAAACCGTCATATCGGCAGTTGCTGTTAAAGTAGCATCATTCGGGCTAGCAAATGTGTAAGAAGAAGAGCCTCCATTTACAGTAATCGTTGCACTATCACCTGCTTTCAATTGGAACGTGCCTTTTTGAACACTTCCGTTACTTGCATCAGTGATTTCGTAATCATAAGCAGTGGTCATATCGCCGCCGTTATTTTTCACAATAAAAGTTGCTACACCGGCATTAGAGGTACAAGCACCACTCACAGATAAATCAGGTTGTTGAATCACAATCTGATTACATTTAGTCAAATCAGCAGTTGTGGTCAAAGAAGCATCATCAGGTGTTGAGAAGGTATAAGAAGGTGATGTGCCACTAACCGTAATAGGAATACTATCGTTTGCCTTTAGTTGGAAACTTCCAGTTTGTACAGGAGTACCACTTGCATCTGTAATTTCGTAAGTATATGAGGTGGGCATATCGCCACCAGTGTTTGTGATTAC
Source organism: Anaerolineae bacterium (assembly GCA_003524705.1). The sequence goes on from DQGV01000379.1 coordinate 1,546, forward strand.
AAATTTAGCAGTGGCAGGGTTAGAGCTAGTACAAGAGCCAGCAATGGATAAAGAAGGCGGTGTTGAAGGTGTATTTGTTGGCGTGGAAGTTGGTGTGTTAGTTGGCAATGGTGTGTTCGTTGGCGGCACTTTAATACAAGAGCCTGTCACTCTAAGTGTTACAGAAGAAAGTACTGTTGTATTGTACGTAACTGTCATGGTGCCATTACCAGCACCATCATAGTCTAAACTGTCACCAGGTCCCAGATTTAATGAGCCACTATCTGTCGTACCAGATGGGTCAGAATAACTAAAACCACCATTGCTCACAGCACCAGAAACATTTGTAATGACAAATGTAGCCGAAAGGTCTGGGTTACAAAATACTTGTAAATCAAGTTGACCATCTACAATGACTTCGGTAGGGGTGATAGTAAACGTTGAAGTCGGTAAAGGAGTCTCACTTGGAGTCAGTGTAGGAGCAGGTGTATTGGTTGGGCGTGGTGTTCTTGTTATTGTAGCAGTTGGCGAAGGACCAGGTGTTACTGTATTCGTTGGGGTTCGAGTTGGCCTTGGTGTACGGGTGCTAGTAGGTGTTGGTGATGGACCAGGTGTAATTGTGCTAGTTGCTGTGTTAGTCGGTCTCGGAGTTCTGGTCAAAGTCGCTGTTGGAGAAGGTCCAGCGGTATTTGATGCAGTTGGGGTAAAACTAGCAGTTGCTGTAATCGTAGGCGGGAGCGGCAAACAAGTGCCAGTTGCTTCCAAATTCACTTGTTGCAATTGAGAAGTTGAATATGCCACACTTACTGTAGCATTTCCCGCAGCAGTTATTCTTTCTGTATCTCCATTATCAAGGTCAAGCGAAAAAGTTTGAGAAGGCTTCCCCGGCTCACTAACTGTATAAGACCCACCCACCAGTGGTCCACCATTATTGGCAATAGTAAAAGTTGCTGACAAGTTATTATTACATTTCACACTTAAACCAATATAGGGGTCGTTAACTACACTCTGTGCAAGTGCTATAGCAGTTGCAGTAGCTGTTGGAGTAAATGTTTGAGTCACACTCTCAGTTGGTGTTTCTGTAGCGGTAGCATTTGGATCAGGCGTTTCCGTTGCCACGACAGCAGTCGGGTCAGGTGTTTCTGTTGCCACGACAGCATTTGGATCAGGTGTTTCTGTAGCAGAAGATTCCTCAGTAGAGGTAGGAGCTTCTTCCGTTTGAGGCTCTTCCGTCTCTGGCTCTTCTGTTTGAGGTTCTTCTGTTTCAATTTCCTCAGTAGGAGGCGCCTCTTCTGTAGTTTCTTCTCCACCTGTGCCAGGTAAAATCTCGCCCGCTGGCGCACATGCCGCCAACAATAGCGCAAAAACGATGGCTAAAGAGAAAATCTTGAAAAGTATGGAATAATTCTGTTTTTGCATAGGACCTCTAATCATTTCAACATATTAGCGATAGATTGCTCTTAATTCACAGTGTTAGTGGTAAAAATAGGGAGAAAAGGGTCGACCATTTCTGTAACCAGACTAGACACTAGACAGCAGTACCATTATATTCCGCAACTCATCAATATTCACTAGAATAATATAAACTTGCAATTCAGTAAGGTCAAAAAATAAACTACACTATAATCTGTAAACCAAAAGCCAAATTAACGGCAACTATAATAAATGAGGAATGTATGATGAAAAAACACCTACTTCTAACAATATTGATTGTTCTCCTAGTGCTCACTGGATGTCAGCCCCAACAGGACGCTTCAGATTCTACCCCATCACCTGATTCTACATCCCAAGCAGAATCTTCTCCTGAGCAAGGCGAAGGCATGGCAATCAGTTCAGCCATCGTTCTCGACCCAGCAACAACAGAAGATGCCGACTCATTACTAGTCAGCAAATACATATATGAAGGTCTAGTCACACTAGACGAAAGTGGCAACGTCCAACCAGCTATCGCCTCCTCATGGATTGTCTCAGACGACCAACTGGACTACATTTTTGAAATTCGTCCCAATGCCACATTCAGTGACGGAACCCCTATCACCACAGACATTATCGTAGATAATTTCAATCGCTGGTTTGACCCCCAAAGCCCATTGCATGGCGATGGAAATTACCCAACTTGGTTAGAAAAATTCCTCGCCTTTAACGGCGAGCGCGATGCTGATGACCGCGCCGTTTCTTTAGTAGATGGCATTCAAAAGGTTGACGTTAATACCGTATTGATTCACCTCACCCGCCCGGTACCAGAAATGCTTGAATATCTTGCCCACCCTGCTTTTAGTATCTTGCATCCAGATGCATTGTCTTCTTCTAGTTATGGAACGCAAGATAGCACGATCATTTCCAGTGGTGCATACATCGTCTCAAACTGGGATGATTCAGGCTTAACACTTAGCCCAAATCCAAATTACTGGAATCCAGTTACAGATGAAATAAATTTTGATTGGAAGTAAAGAAAATTTGTACCGCGACATTTTCATGTCGCGGTATTTTTTATTTAATGAGATTTTTCTGAATTGGGGTCGTCAGTGAGTAATTGCACGGCGTGAGGTAGTAGCGGGAAAATAAAACCTAAATTTTCCACTGCGCCTTTTGGGCTTCCGGGCAAATTAATGATTAACGTTTTTCCACGAATACCTGCAACTGCACGTGAAAGCATGGCATGTTTTGTTTTTTTCAAACTTTCGGCGCGCATATATTCTGCTAAACCTGACGCTTCTTTTTGAATTACAGCTTTCGTGGCTTCAGGAGCAATATCTCGTGGAGCAAAGCCTGTGCTTCCAGTGGTGAGAATGACATCAAAATCGCCGCTATCTGCCCATTGGATTAATGTGTCGCGAATAACAGATTCTTCATCAGGTAAGATAATGCTTCGGGTGACTGAGCAGTTTTCCCCTTGAATAAATGAAGCGAGTGCAGGACCAGATTCGTCTTCACGCTCGCCACGTGATGAACGGTCAGATAGAGTCAAAATTCCGAATCGAATCATTTTAAAATTCTTTTGCAAAAACTAAATCTTCAGGTTGGTGCTTCCAACCTTGTTTTTTATAAAATTCAATGGCGTGGGTGTTATCGGAAAATACCAAAAGTAAACACTTAATGCAACCTTTGGCTTGTAACTTTTTTTCTATTTCGCTCAGTAGTTGACTAGCGATTTTTTGACGGCGAAAGTTTTGATGCACAGCAAGGTGATAGACGAAACCACGTCGCCCATCAAATGCGCCAATGACAGTGCCTATAATTTGATTTTCTTTTTCTGCCACTAAAAATAAATCTGGGTTGCGTTGGATTTTCTTTTTTATTTCTTCAGGCGAATCGGATTTCCCCACATTCATTCCAATTTCAATTTCTTTCCACAAATTCAAAACGCGCTCGTAATCTTCATCAAAAGAAAATTCGCGGATATGAAAGTTGCTCATGCTGAAATCGTTTGTTTCAAAAGGCTGATGAGGTCGTCGGGCATGTACGGTTTGAGTAAGAAACCGTTTGCGCCGCGATTCATACATTCTTCTTTGACGCTTGCACCAGAAGACATGATAACGCGTATATCGCGCGTTTCACTTTGACCTCGAAGTTCATCTAAAATATCTAATCCGTTTTGAGCACCCAAATGAAAATCCAACAATAAAACAATTGGTTTTTCTTTTTTCACTTCTTCAGGGATGTTTGCATCCGCATGAACCGCAATCACTTCAAACCCTTCCATTTTGAGAAGGGTTTTCAGCAATGAGACCATTGTGATGTCATCTTCTGCGAGCATTATTTTTTTGTTTGACATTCTTTTTTGCCTTTGTCTCTTTTTTCTTTTTTACAGGCTTCTTTTTTGTCTTTATTATTTTCTTAGCAGGCTCAAGTGCGGCTTTGATAACTTCATCTACTGTATTGACGAAGATAAATTTCATAGTCTTTCTAATTTCATCTGGCACATCATCTACATCTTGTTCGTTTTGTTTTGGCAAAATGACTGTATTGATTCCACTGCGATGTGCCGCCAATACTTTTTCTTTGACGCCGCCAATCGCTAAAACTTGACCTCGCAATGTAATTTCGCCGGTCATGCCTAATTGTGGTTTAACTTTTCTGCCAGATGCTAAAGATACCAAAGAAGTTGCAATCGTTACACCAGCAGAAGGTCCATCTTTGGGTTGGGAGCCAGAGGGAACGTGCATGTGAATTTCAAACTTCTCAAAAAATTCGTGTGACACTTTTAATTTATCTGCACGCGAGCGAACATAAGATAATGCCGCACGGGCTGATTCCTGCATCACGTTACCGATTGAACCGGTGATTTGAAATCCACGCCCGCCGGGCATAGCAGTCGATTCAATCAACAATAAATCGCCGCCAAAGGATGTCCATGCTAAGCCGGGTACAACGCCGGGGATTGATGTGCGTTTGTTTAATTCTTCTGGTCCGAGGAAAATCGGGTGGTCTAAAAATTCTTCGACCAATTTCGCTGTGATAGTAAATTTCTTTGCTTTGCGTTCTGCAATTTTAGTAGCGGCTTTACGACAAACCGCACCGACTTTTCTTTCTAAATTACGCACGCCTGCTTCACGGGTATATTGACGAATAATTAATCGCAAAGCATCATCGTTAAACTTGATTTCTTTTTCACGCAAACTATTTTCACGAATTTGGCGCGGAATTAAATATCCGCGCGCAATTGCCATTTTTTCATTTTCTGTATAACCAGAAAGATAAATCACTTCCATGCGGTCACGCAAAGCACGCGGAATGTAATCTAATGAATTGGCTGTTGCAATGAAAAATACTTGTGAAAGGTCAAACCCAACTTCGATGTAATTATCACGAAATTCATTGTTTTGTTCTGGGTCTAATACTTCTAACAAAGCAGAAGAAGGGTCGCCGTGATAGTCGTTGGTTAATTTATCTACTTCATCCAACATAAAAACTGGATTCTTAGAATTAACGCGTTTTAGAGATTGTAAAATTCTGCCGGGCATCGCACCAATGTAAGTACGGCGATGACCGCGAATCTCGGCTTCATCACGCACGCCACCTAACGAAGCACGTACAAATTTTCTTTCCATGGCATGAGCAAT
>DQGV01000223.1 GCA_003524705.1 Anaerolineae bacterium
TCACCGAACTTTTCACCACATTTGCAAACAACCTACTCCCTATCTTATTAATCGCCACAGCAGGCTACATCGTCGGAAAAACATTTCCAATTGATACACGCTCTATCGGACGAATTGTGTTTTATATTTTTAGTCCGTTGTTGGTTTTCAATCTATTAGTCACTAGCGATTTGAACTTTATCCAAGCCGCTTCTACGTTTGGATTCACAACCGTATTCATTATCACAATGGGATTAATCGCTTTTTTGCTTGGAAAAATTTTCAAACTCGAACGTTCACATTTACTAGCCGTAATTCTGACAGTTGGATTTGGTAATACCGGCAACTATGGTTTACCCGTTGTCAAATATGCCTTTGGAGATGATGCCCTTGCCGTCGCTTCGATTTTCTTTGTCGCTACATCTGTTTTGTTCAATACAGGTGGCGTCATCATCGCCTCACTTGGACATTCCAATTTAAAATCCGCTATACTGGGGTTATTCAAGATTCCTTCTTTATATGGCGTGGCACTGGCGATATTGGTCAAATGGACTGGTTTTCAAATTCCAATTCCAGTAGAAAGAACGATTGAAATCGCCGCCAATGGAGCAGTACCTTCTATGATTGTGTTACTCGGCTTGGAATTGACAAAAATAGAATGGTCAAATAATTTTCGGGCATTAAGTGTTGGGGTTGCTACAAAATTATTAATTGCCCCAGTTATTGGTCTCATCATTGCAAGTATGTTTGGCTTTCAAGGTTTTGAAAAACAAGCCAATGTGATTCAAGCTTCAATGCCCGCCGCCGTTGCAACCACAGTTGTTGCCAATGAATTTCGATTGGAATCATCACTCGTCACTGCTATTGTTTTTATTGGAACGATATTAAGTCCACTCACATTAACGCCGTTGATTGTTTTTCTTTCGAGGTAATCAAATGACTCACCCACGCGGATTCATCATCAAATTCATCATCGCTTTACTCGTAGTCACACTGTCTACGAAGCCGTATCAGGTTCAAGGTCAGGGAGGAATCGTCGTCGAAAATCCAAATGTAGCAGTCGCGTTTGGAAATTCCATCACATTTACGGCAAACATCAAATCAACACTTCCAATTCAACAAGCCTCTTTATTATTTCGAGAAGCGAATGAAGAAATTACGCGCGTTGAAACATTGCAAGTTGCTGAAGATGGCGCGGTGAGTTTTACTTACGATGCCACTCAAAATGCTTTCCCGCCGTTTAGTTGGATTTTGTTTTGGTTTCAAGCCACGTTGAGTGATGGTGTTACTTATACAAGTGACCCCATAAAATTTCAATATTATGACGACCGCTTTCCGTGGCGGCAAGTGAATCAAGTTAACATTACAATTCATTGGTATGCAGGTGACGACTCGTTTAGTGCTTCAGCATTGGATGCAGCTGGCTCTGGCATTTTAGCCATGCGCGATTTTATTCCGATTTCATTTGATGACCCGATTGATGTTTATATATATTCAAACACCACCGATTTGCAAAGCACTTTGTTAACGGGCAGTAACCAATGGGTTGGCGGACATGCCCACCCTGAATTAGGTGTCGTGTTGGTGGCTATTCCGCCGGGCTCAGGTCAGTTTATCGAAATGGAAACAAAAATTCCGCACGAGTTGGCGCACGTGATGTTATATCGTTCGCTTGGCGAAAATTATCAAAGACAACCCGCTTGGTTGATTGAAGGCATTGCTTCAATGGTTGAGTTATATACAAACCCTGATTATGCACGCGCCATGCAAATTGCTAGCGATAATGATTCATTAATCCCATTCAATGATTTATGCGCCTCTTTCCCAGTGGATGCAGGTTCGGCGTTTTTGGCTTATGCTCAATCCCAATCATTTGTCACCTACATCCGCGATTCGTTTGGTACATCTGGTTTGTCACGTTTAATGAATGCTTATAGTGAAGGTTTCAATTGTGAACTCGGTGCAACCCAAGCATTAGGCGTGCCATTAAGTCAATTAGATGTACGCTGGCGTGAGACTGTTTTAGGTCAAAACGTGGCAGGCGTTGCCACACGAAATTTATTACCGTTTTTATTACTCATGGCATTGGTGTTGGTTGTGCCATTATGGAGTGCAATAGATTTATTGCGCCAAAGGAGAAAAAATGGAAAACAAGAATCCTAATGATGTTATCCGTGTACATATCATCGTCAAAGGACGTGTACAAAACGTCGGCTTTCGGGCGCATGTGGAGTATCACGCACTACAAATTGGGGTATTCGGTTGGGTACGCAATATAGATAAAGATGGTGTAGAAACCGTAGCCGAAGGTAAGCGAGAAAATGTTGAAAGATTTGTAGAAATTGTAAAGAAAGGTCCCAGCATTGCCCGTGTGGATGAAGCGCAGGTTGAATATCAAGAACCACTTGGCGAGTTAACTGGCTTTCATGTCAAGAAGGCATTTTACAATGAGTAATTTGTAAATTTAATAACTTTATTTCTTCGGCATATATGCCCCACAACCGTCAAAAACAATTCCTAATCTATCAGCAAGTATGCAAAATTGAAGAGTTTGTTCATCTAAAGATTCTAAGGTCCACGATTTTAAGATTGGAACTGTAACAAGCCATTTTTTAAAAATTAAAAGTTTTCTATCTATTTCTTCTCGATTAGATGAAAAACCTTCTTTTTTCAATTCAGAAACCAATATGTTTGTTGACTTCATTCTTGCTGATATAAAATGAAATTCTATTTTAAAATTATCATTTGACTTAATTCCATGTTCCGCCCACTTTTGCCATAAAATTTTATTTACTTCTAATTGGTCGCTATAATCTTTTTCTGACATATAAATCTTAAGAAAATCCAAGTCCTTTTTCTTTCAACGAAATAAATTTTCCCGCCCCAATCACCAAATGGTCTAACACATCAATATCTAATAACTTGCCTGCTTGCACAATGGCGCGTGTCACAGCCACATCGTCCGGGCTTGGAGTCGGGTCACCGCTGGGATGATTATGTGTCACAATCAAAGCAGAAGCGTTGATACGAATTGCCTCTTTGAATAATTCTCCCACCCGCACTTGTGATGAATTCACAGAACCTTTATACACTTCCACAATTTCTAACACTCGATTTCTTCTATCTAACAAAATCACACGCAAATGTTCTTGCTCCAAAGCAGACATTTCATATTGCACCAATGCCGCCGCATCCGCTGGGCTGTTGATAGTTAATTTTTCTTCGGGTGCTTCTAAAGTTAATCTTCTTCCCAATTCAATCGCCGCTTTGATTTGAGATGCTTTCGCCTCACCCATGCCATGCTGATTCATCAACTCTTTGAACGGCGCGCGATGCAAACCTTGTAACCCACCAAATTCTTGCAACAATCGTTGACCTACCTCCACCGCATTTTCGCCTCTCACTCCGACGCGCAACAGGATTGCTATTAATTCAGCATTTGTCAACGCCTGCGGACCTAACGTCTCTAACCGTTCGCGTGGTCGGTCTGATTCATGTAAGTCAGAAATTCGATAGGTTGGCTTTTGATTTTGAGTGGGTTCAGTCATAGCAACTCCCTGAAATGAAGTTACTTTATTTTACACAAAAAGAGACTGATTGCTCAGTCTCTTTT
>DQGV01000081.1 GCA_003524705.1 Anaerolineae bacterium
GGGACGAAGATTTTTATGATTGGTGAAGAGGGAATCAAAAATGCTTTGCAAGAAAAAGGTTTTGAAATTGTCGGAATCACAAATGCAGAAGAAGCCGAAGTGGTTGTGATGGGCATTGACCGTGGAATCAACTTTCAAAAAATCGCAGAAGCGACTTTGTTAGTGCGAGCAGGCAAGCCGTTTTATACAACGAATACTGATAGAACATTTCCGACTCCGAGAGGAGAAATCCCCGGTTCGGGCGCATGGGTTTCGATTATCACTACTGCAACTGGTGTTGAGCCGATTGTGGCAGGGAAACCATTCCCCTATTTGATGGAATTGTCACTTGAAAGGCTTGGCACAAAAAATGTTGAGACTTTGGTTGTAGGTGATAGGCTTGAGACAGATATTCAAGCAGGTCAAAGTGTGGGATACCCTGTCGCTTTGGTGTTGAGTGGTGTATCTACAATTGAAGAAGCAGAAAAGTGGAATCCAAAAATTGATTTGATTGCGAGTGATTTGGCAGAATTAGTTAAGTGATTTGCCACAGAGACACAGAGAATATCGAGTTTTATATTGAGCATCAAAAACGCTGATTGGCTTTTATTGGCACAATCAGCGTTTTTGTTTGTACAGTTAAGATTAATTTAGTCGTCTGGTGTTTCTGTAGTTGCAGTTGGCTCTGGAGTAAATGTTGCAGTTGAAGCAGGTGCGCCTGTTGTTGCTGTAGCGACACCGGTTGTGGCGGTCGCTCCTGAAGCGCCGACGACAATTTCAACATAGAACGATGTGCCAAATTGGATTCCGCTGGCGTTGGATAATCTCCAATAGCCAAGGGCTGTGCCAGCAGTTGACGGGGCAACTAGATTCACAGAGACATCACCTGATTGACCAGGTTGAACCGCAACAGTTAAAGGTGTAGCCGCTCCGTTCATTTGACTGCCCGATAAAAATGTGACGCTGTAAGAAGTTGTCCATGGGCATGTGCCATTGTTTTGCAACCTCCATGTTTTTGTAAAGGTTTGACCGGGCGTCATTGCGGTTTTATCTGGAATGGTGACATCAGACACGAAGACTGAGTTATCACAACCAACTGCTCCACTTCCGCCACCTGTACCACCCGTTGAAGTAGTTGGGGATACAAGCACTGGCAATGTATTAGTGACGAATAAAGTGGGAGTCAATGATGGGGTTGGAGTCTCCAGTGTAGGCGTCATGGTTGGTGAGGCGGCTTGTAATGTCAATTGTTGAGCGGCGACAGTTTCCGCCGCATTTGTTTGAGCCGCAATGATTGCATCCTCTTCAGCATTGGCATTGCTGAATGAGATAATCAGCGTGATGATTCCTGCCAGAATCAACACACCCACCGCAATCCAAATGAAGAGATTGTTGGGTTTGGATGGTTTCAATGGTTTTAGCATAATGCGTTTCTCCTTTTAATTAACAAGCACAGCAATTTGATGAATGATTTGAGTTTTAAGATTTTGCTGTGCCCCTATTCTCAGGTTTAAGTATATTAAAACATCTAGAAAAGGATATTTGAAAAAAATTAACTAAAACTGAGTATTAACCTACGAATTTCCTACTTTTCTTATACAATGATGAGAAAATGGGTAGTTTACTAGTTGACAGGTTTGATAGTGAGATAGTTTTGTATGTAAGGTAAAATAGATTTGGTCTTCTTTGAAAATGTAGTTTTGGGATATGTGATAGCTGAGCGAAAACTAAATAAAAAGATGTAATCTTTCATGAAATTAGTGATAAAATTTTGCCTTAATTCAACTAATAATTTTAAATTATTCACAACAGGATGTAGCTAATGACCCAACTAGTTGAGTATATAGTGGAAGATGGACAAAGAGTAATTCTAGAAATACGAGATGACTATGTAGGTTCAGGAGTTCAACCAGCTTCTCGTGGGGACGGTTTATTGATTAAAGCTGAGCAGACTTTTGACCAAGCCCTTGAAAGTATTCGTCCAGCAGCAATTTCAATCATAAAAAAACTTAAGAACTTGCACGAACCACCTAATGAAATTGAACTTGAATTTGGCATTAATCTGAATGCTTCAGTAGGGGCAGTGATTGCTACCACTACTTTAGATGCAAACTATAAAGTTATATTGAGGTGGAAACGAATATCGGCCAATGAGTAGAGAGTTTGAAAAAGCAATTGCTCGTATATATTCTCTAAATTATCAAAGGATTGTTGGATCAGGCTTTCATGTGGGAGATAATCTGGTTTTAACTTGTGCTCACGTTATTTCTACTCAGTTAACCTCCCATCCACATGAAACACTTCAAGTTGATTTCCCGTTATTAGCTCCCGATACGTTTTTCACAGGAAAAATTGTATTTTGGCTTCCTTTACAAGCAAATGGGAATGGAGATATTGCCTTAATTCAATTATCAGATTCTTTAGATTCACCTCCGACACTAAAACTAGCAACTCAAACAGAACTCTGGGGGCACACATTTCGGGCATTTGGTTTTCCATATACTTATGATGCAGGTATTTGGGTTAATGGTAAAGTTAAGGGGACACAAGCCAATGGATGGATACAAATTGAAACTGAAAGTGCTAATCAAATACGACCTGGTTTTAGTGGGGCTGCAACTTGGGATGAACGATTAGGTGGAGTAACAGGTATGATTAGTCAAGTCAGTGCAACAAATCAGAATACAGCTTTTGTAATCCCTGCAAAAACAATAGTAAGTGCTTGTCAAATTCTAGAAAAATACATTCTTACCCATCCTTTGTATCTCAAAGATTTTTATCAAATGCCAGCTTCCAAGCAAAAAGATATATTGCATTACTATCGTTCTCGGCTATCCTCTGCACAAGGAGATGAACTTTTTGCCTCAGGATTGACCCTCCTAATAACTTATAATCACAAAGAAGCTTTCACCACTATTTCAAGATATGTGGATACTGAAAACCAAACATCTGCTTATGCTGAATTTCTGCTGGCAGTTGCGTTATTACAGAATCGCCCACCTCATGCTTTAGCGCGAGATGAAGCACTCGTGATACGCAGTCATTTACAACGCGCTATTGAGTTAGACACACAATTGAATCAGGCGGCATTACTTTTAATGTTCATTAATCAAGAATATTTTGACAAAAAAGGATTTCGCTCACAACCTTCTTTGGCTGAGATATTACGCCTCTTCCGCTCTGGTTCAGCCCATCCGCATGAATTTTTAACCCTCAACGAACTTGTTCCAGGACTTTTGCTGTTCGCCAAAAAATATTTTGTATAAGGAGTTTCCCATGACTATGCCTCAAACCACTGAACCTCAAACTACAACTGAGTTCACTCTCCCACCTGTTACACCGAGTAAGAGCCGTCTTTTACGAAGATATTTTTTTCCTCTCAGGAAACTTCCAGAGAATACTGGCTGTATGGCAGAACTCGTTACAACTTTATTTCCAGATGCATTCTCCGGAACAAAGAGAAAAGTTGAGAAAATTGCCGATTATAATCATTATTTTCACAAACTTTTTAAGGATTGGGGATTTGCTGATTTAGAAAAGGAGGAATCAAAATCGATAACTAGAGAGGAATATCGTGCCTGGATAGATGCTTGGAGACATAGGGAACTAACAGATTTACCGCCTGACATACAGGTAGATAATTGGTTGGAGGAGGATTTAGCTAATATT
>DQGV01000224.1:0-518 GCA_003524705.1 Anaerolineae bacterium
AAAGGGTCATACGTCCATGTGATGTGGTCAAGACCTTGATGGCGAACCATTTGCCATTGTGCGCGTTTGAGTGCGAAGCCAATTCCGCTATCACGAAAACTAGGATGAATGCCCATCATGTGTGAACAATGTTTAGCACGCGGACCATCAGGCAATTCTTCTAGCCCGGGAAAACCAAAAATAAAACCGATAACTTTTTCTTCATCAAATGCACCGAGCACCAAACCACCATTATGCACAGCTGTGATTAACATGTGCATGGGAACAACGTCGGTTTCAGAACCTTGCCAAACCTCACGTTGTAAATCTTCGATTAAACGTAACTCTTCGGGTGTATCAAGTAAACGAATGTTGTATTTAGTCATATTGGTTTTTTTACCGCAAAGTACGCCAAGAACGCAAAGAGAAAAAACTTGGCGACCTTAGCGTTCTTGGCGGTTAATGATAGAAATTCTTTCTGTAATAGATGACCAAAGGCGTTGATACCAACGCTTTTTGATTAAATAATCTAAGCGATA
>DQGV01000224.1:914-5008 GCA_003524705.1 Anaerolineae bacterium
AAATAATCTAAAAATAAAGATGAGATGGGAAAGCGTGGTAAGACACCTTCCAGAAAAACAGTGGTGGCTCTTAATGTAATTGGTGAAAGTGGAAGCAAATATCTTCTTCTGCGTGTTACATCCATAATAATTTCAATGATTTGTTGTAAGGTAAAAAATTCATTGCCGCCGATTTCATACACTTTATTGATGGTTTCATCATTTTGAATTGCCCACAATAAACAAGTGACCAAATCCTCAACCCATACTGGTTGCACAACTGTCCGCTTGCCAGATGGGACAGGGAAAATGCCGATAGAAGAGCGAATTAAATTTGATAAATTATTTGTGAAATGGTCTTCGGGTCCATACACTAATGAGGTGCGGATAATGGTGTAGGGAACTTTTCCGTTACGGATGCTTTCTTCAGCAATGCCTTTGGCTTTGAATGCCGGATATCCTGATGCTCTTGCCGCGCCAAGATGACTCAAATACACGAGTCTATCTACGCCTGCATCTGTTGCGGCTTCGACGAGATTTTGTGTCCCTTGAATATCGGCTGTTTGCAAATCTCCGCGTGCGCCTTGATTCTCTGCACTCGCAAAATGGAAAATCGTTTCCACATCTCGCATGGCGGCGCGTAGACCACGTGTATCTGCAAGGGATACTACTGCCACTTCAACGGGTACCCCCTTTGGAAGTCTAGGCGTGCGAGGCGAAGGACGAATCAATGCCCGCAATGGATATCCGATTGTAGAAAGTTGACGAATGAGCGCACGACCGATAAATCCAGTTGCACCAGTGACGAGAATCATGGGAAAGATTATAGCAGGTTGGGAAGTAGCGAGTTAATAAGTAACAAGAAGCGAGTAATGAGAAATACTTAAACAAAAACACGGATTGATTCTCCGTGTTTACTTGCCTACCTGTATACAATCACTGTAGGAACTGACTGCGTATTAAATAAAAAATCACCTTATATTTCAAGGGTGACTTTGTGGGCACTGAGGGACTCGAACCCCCGACCTCTTCTGTGTAAAAGAAGAGCTCTAACCAACTGAGCTAAGTGCCCGAGGGATTTGCATTATAGCATGGGATTCAAAATGTGACGATGGACGGTGGACCATAGACAGTAAATTTTGAAACCGTCTACGGTCTACCGTCTATGGTCTGACAATCAATCGCGTTATAATCACATTATCAAATAGGAGAAAACCGATGACTGAAATCAAACCACTAAACTGGGCTCCCGCTGAAGGTGTTGGCTATTCCGTCATTCGCCGTGGCGATGGCGGCATGACATTAACTTTCACAGACCTTTCAGATGCCACGATGAAACATTGGCACGAATTTGCTTTAGAACATTTACTCGGCTCAGACCGCCGCACGCGCAATTTATATGATTTGCGTCAGGTAAAAGAATTTCCTGAACAATCCATTCGTTTTGCAGTGGACGCAAACAGTGACCCTTCCGCAAGAAACATTCGCGTGGCAGTAGTTGTAGAAAATGAAAAAGTTGCAGATGGGATTCGTAAAGTTGCCGCGCTTGCTGAAACAGGTTTGGCATCTGCGATGAAAATTTTTACAGATATCAACGAAGCCGAAGCATGGCTGGCTCGTCCGTTAGACCAAATCCCGTAATAAAAAATGCAAATCGGGAAGTTCACATTTAATTGGGGTTCTCGTACATACGTCATGGGAATCTTGAATGTGACTCCCGATTCTTTTTCTGGTGATGGATTAATTACAAACGCAGATGTGATTCAATCTGCCACGCTTCAAGCGTCGGGGATGCTTGATTCTGGTGCCGACATATTAGACATCGGGGGAGAATCTACAAGACCTGGCTCTGCACCTGTAAATGCAGATGAAGAATTAGAACGTGTGATTCCTGTCATTCATTCGATTCATAAAAATCTTCCTGATGCGTTAATTTCAATTGATACTTATAAATCTCAAGTTGCAGAAGAAGCGATTAAATCTGGCGCACATATCGTCAATGATGTGTGGGGACTACGTGCAGACTCAAACCTTGCAAATATCGTTGCAAGATACGAAACGTCAGTGATTTTGATGCACAATCGTAGCAACCCTGCTAGTGTTGAAGTGAGAGAAAAACTTGGTGCTACGTATATCGGTGCAGAGTATGAAAACTTAATTGAAGATGTAAAACGAGAATTACTCGTCAGTGTGGAGATTGCAAAAAATGCTGGGATTAAAGAAAATGCTATATGGCTCGACCCAGGCATCGGCTTTGGAAAGAAGCGTGAGCATAATCTAGAATTAATCAACAGATTAGATGAAATCAAAAAGCTAGGTTATCCCGTTTTGTTAGGCACATCCAGAAAATCATTTATCGGTTTTACGTTAGACTTACCACCTGAAGAACGTATTGAAGGAACAGCATCAACGATTGCAATTGGAATCGCACGCGGCGCAGACGTCATCCGTGTGCATGATGTAAAAGAAATGGCGCGCGTTGCAAAAATGACGGATGCGATTGTGAGAAATTATGACAAGTGATTATGCAAAAGAATTATTACGAACTGGAATTATTGAAGTAAAAGCAAAACATTTTGATTCTGCACGCCGATATTTAGACCGTGCCATTTATATGGCGCGTTCGCATGATGTGATTGCCGAAGCATGGTTTTGGATGAGCGAAGCCGTTGAAACAAAAGAAGAAAAACGCAAAGCGTTAGAAAATTGTTTGTCACATGATTTACGTCATACACGTGCACGCCGTTCGTTAGCAATTTTAGAGGGGAAAATTAAAGCAGATGAATTAATAAATCCTGACCAATTGCCTGATGCACCAGATGGTTTAAGAAAAACAGATGCTCAAAGATTTATGTGTCCGAAATGTGGCGCACGCATGTCGTTTGCACCTGATGGTAGCAATGCTTTGGTGTGTGATTATTGCACAACTCAACACGCACTTGGGATTGGTGCGAAGAGTGAAGATGAAAAAGATTTTATTGTTGCGATGGCAACCATGAAGGGACATGGCAAGCCATTACAAGAACAAGCTTTTCATTGTAATGGTTGTGGCGCGGAATTTATTTTGCCGCCGGAGCAAATCTCTGCAAACTGTGTGTATTGTGATTCACCGCATGTGGTCAACTTAGAAAAAACAAAAGACCTACTCGCACCAGATGCAATTCTGCCATTTACAGTTGATAACAAACAGGCTACAAAATATTTAATTGATTGGGTTGAGAAAAATAAAATCAAGCCAGAAAAAAAAGTGGAACTTCCACGCGGATTATATTTACCATTATGGACGTTTGACATCGGCGGTTCGATTGAATACACAGGTGAAGTGTATGAAACGCAAGATGAATTTTTAGGCGAACGAAAACAAAGGAAAATAGTTCGCGTGAAAGACGAGTATCCAATCATCGTAGATGATTATCCGATTCCTGCTTCACGCAAACTTTCATCGGTATTTTTGGAATTAATCCCCAGCTTTGACTTAAAGCAACTCAAACCTTACGACCCGCGTTATTTAGCAGGCTTCCCCGCTGAAATTTATGATGTGCCAATGGCAGATGCTTCGTTGGATGCAAGAAGCCAAGCCTTTAATCATTATAAAAAAGAATTGCCATATTTGACTGACAACGCCAACATCATTCGCACATCATCTGCAAATATTATGGTTGAGTCTTTCAAATTAAATTTACTGCCTGTGTGGATGACCGAAATCCCATTCGGTGGACGTGAGCATTTGGTGTTGATTAACGGTCAAAATGGTCAAGTAGAAAGTGATTTGGATGATGAGAAAGAAGAAGGCGGTGTGTTGAGTTGGCTTGGGGATTTGTTGAAAGATTAGCTTAGTAACGTGGGGTAAAATTATTAAATGGATTTTGACTTTCAAGTTCGATTAGCAGCGTTTCAATGGCTTTCAGAACAAGTCAATTCGCATGGGGATGTTTTATCAAGAAAGATACTCCAAGAAGGTTTTGAATTTCAAGGTCATAGAATTCCTTTAGTTGCCCCTCAGGGTATTTTTAAACCAAGAATTCTTGATTTACCATTATCAATAACAACTTCTCCAGAAAGTCCATACGAAGACTCATTTGGAACTGATGGATTCCTTTTATACAAATATCGCG
>DQGV01000153.1 GCA_003524705.1 Anaerolineae bacterium
AAAATCGAAAGTTCAGCGGAAGCCTTCTGGATATGCCATTATCCAATCTCTTTCCCTCCAAGGTAAAAACTTTGCGAATAATATCTCACAAGTGATTGTGAGGGCAAACAGCAAAGGATGGTGAAAAAGTCGAAGGTGCAGAATCAAGTGTCCCTTAAATAAGAGGCGCGTGGTTTTGTCATCAAATATCTTAATTGAAAATTGGAGGCTCCCCTATGTGTGGAATCGTCGGTTATCTCGGCTCGCGTGATGCGACGCCGATTATTCTCAACGGCTTGAAACGGCTGGAATATCGTGGTTATGACTCAGCAGGTATTGCTGTGATGAATGGTGGGCAAATTGATGTACGCAAAGATGCGGGTAAGTTATCGCAATTGGTGGATTTGGTAAATAAAAGCCCATTGAAGGGTGCGCCCGGCATTGGGCATACGCGTTGGGCAACGCATGGTGCACCATCTGCAAGAAATTCGCATCCGCATGTTGGTAATTCAGGAAAAACTGTTGTAGTTCATAACGGCATTGTAGAAAATTTTCTTGAATTGAAAGATGAATTAAGTAGTGAAGGTGTGGTCTTTAATTCTGATACAGACACTGAAACCATTGTACATTTGGCAGAAAATCATCACGCAGCAGGGATTTCTTTTACAGAAGCTGCGCGCCGAACTTTCAAACAAATTGAAGGTGCAAATGTTGTTTTGTTAATGTCTACTGAAGAGCCAGATAAAATTGTGACGGCTCGTATTGGAAACGCGGGTGGCGTGGTGATTGGTTTGGGTGAAAACGAAAACTATATCGCTTCGGATATTCCTGCGATTCTTGAACACACACGCAAAGTGATTTTTCTTGAATCAAAGCAAATGGCGATTGTGACTCGTGATAGTGTGCGTATTGAAACATTAGATGGGCAGGAAGTTAAACCTGAAATTCACATCATAAACTGGGATGCTGTCTCTGCTGAAAAAGGTGAATATCGCCACTTTATGCAGAAAGAAATTCATGAGCAGGTTCGCGCACTGACTGATACTTTGGCTGGGCGTGTTGATTTCAAAGAAGGGCGGATTCGTTTACCCGAATTAAAATTAACTCCTGAACTTGCAAAACGTATTCAAAGAATTTACATCACGGCTTGTGGCACTGCCGCATATGCTGGTATGGTCGGCAAATATTTGATTGAGAAAATTGCCCGCATCCCTGTGGAAGTTGTCATTGGTTCTGAATTCCGTTACAGTGACCCTATCGTGGATGAAAACACGGTTGTGCTTGCAATTTCACAATCTGGTGAAACAGCCGATACACTCGCCGCCATGGAAGAAGGAAAACGCAAAGGTGGCATTGTGTGGAGCATTGTCAATGCAGTCGGCTCACAAGCTATGCGCGTTGCCGATGGATATATTGCTATGCAAACAGGTCCAGAAATTGGCGTGGCATCTACAAAAGCGTTTACTGCTCCGCTTGTTGACCAATACATGCTGGCGATTTTGTTAGCAGATTTACGCGGTGTGATTGATGACAAGACTCGCAAACAACTTGTATCTGATTTGCGCCTCATTCCTGATTTAGCAGGTCGCACATTGGAAGCAGAATCTCAAGTTGAGAAAGTTGCCCAAGCCCTGAAAGACATCAAAGGTTGTTTGTATCTCGGGCGCGGAATCAACATGCCGATTGCTTACGAAGGCGCATTGAAACTAAAAGAGATTTCATACATCCATGCCGAAGGCTATCCAGCAGGTGAAATGAAACATGGACCCATTGCTTTGATTGATGAAGAAATGCCCGTGATTTGTATTGCTCCAAAAGACCCCTGGCATGAAAAAATGATTTCACAAATTCAGCAAGCCAAAGCGCGCGGTGGCATGGTTGTTGCTGTTGCTACAGAGGGCGATGAATTAGTTAAAGATATGGCAGACCATGTACTTTGGATTCCAGAAGCCCCATGGATGCTCTCCCCCATCATTACAGTTTTGCCTTTACAGTTGCTTGCTTATCACATCGCCGCCACACGCGGATTAGATGTTGACCAGCCTAGGAATTTGGCAAAGAGTGTAACCGTAGAATAATGAATTAAAAGTAGGGTCACGATATATCGTGACCCTACTTTTGTTTTAAGGTATTTTATTACTAACCATTCCCCATTTGCACAGCCATCACATCATAATATGTACCTGCGCCAAAACCATCGAACATAATATGGTCACCAAGTTTAATGTTCGGCAATTGACGTAAGAACGAAATCACATTAGATGCCGCGCTGACGTTTCCAAAATCATGTAACAACCAAGGCATAGGGAAATTAATACCAAGCTTAGAAAGATGTTTTGCTTTCAAAGCATTGATTTTGTAATTTGCATGGTGCACCACACCTGTTGTAATCGCTTTGCCAGATTCACCAATTTTATCCATCAAAGAGTGATAATCTTTATAAACATCTTCCACGACTTGTACACCAGTGCGGACAAATAACTTGACCATACCCATTAAGCCAGCCATTTCAATTGAGGCACCATCATCAGGTTCATGCATCAAGCCCGAAATGCGGATATGAGTCGAATCTTCTTGAATCACATCCACCAAGCCATCGCCTGAGGCAGTGTGTGGATAATACATGCGTACTGCTAATAAGCCATCTTCATCATAATTTTCAAAACTCTTACCAACTAGGAACTTCATATTTTCATTTGGGATGACACCCAACACACCCATGCCATTCCCAAACAATTGAAGCGCGTTTTTATCTTTCACCCCAGAGGTAAAACGACTTAAACCTTCAATTCCACCGACCAAAACTTTTTTGCCACGTAATTCTTCGGCAATATTCACTTCGCCTTGTTTTGCCAAAAGCGGATTCAAAGCCAAATGCAAACCACCCATTGAACCATCACAAGCTTTATGCACACTTACTTTCAATGCGGATTCGCGAATCCCAGCCATTTCTGCAATCCGCGAAACATAATCATGCGAAACTGGTCCACTCATCCCAATCAAAACGCCATCCACTTCATTTGCTCCCCAACCACAAACTTGGATAGCCTTGCGAAGCAAACGCGCACCCACTTCTACTTCCAATTTCAAATGGTCTTCTTCACTTAAGTCTTGAATATGTTGGCGGAAGTCAAAGCCTAACTCGGAGAGATTCAGCACATCGTCAGGTTGAAGAGGCGCACCGATTCTTTTCTCCACAAACGGCGTTAAATTTGCATTGCTATAACTTTGCCCCCATGAGCCATACACGCCACCAATTCCTAAATTCTTGCTATACACACCTTCTAAACCAATTGGCACACCTTCACCAATTTGAATGATATCTTTTTCTACATTGGGTCGGTCATAAAATGACACATTTCGTAAATTTTCAGACATTGGGTCAAACTCCTTTTGGCTTAAAACACCATACTAAA
>DQGV01000471.1 GCA_003524705.1 Anaerolineae bacterium
TCTAAACGTTCATCAAACAAAATTATTGAACTGTAAAGTTCACTGTAGCACTCAAAACACCGTTGAAAAGAATTTCAACTGCATAAGTGCCAGCGGGCCAACCATCTGTTGGGGGTTCGAAGAAGAAATAGATTGTGCCATTGAAAGGTGCATCTGCTTCAGTGACATTAATATCCGCTTCATCGAGAAAGAAATTAGGTTCTAAACCATCAACATTTTCAGCAAACCAGCGTGAAGTAACTACATTCCCAGCCGCACCATTGGCTAAATCGCTAACTACATACACCGTATCAAATGCACCAAATGTGGATGAAGGTTGTGCACCATCTTGGTCATAAGCAGTGCGAGAATTGCTTAAGGTCGGCTCGCCAACAGCACAGGCTAATTGTGCAATAATCAACATCAATGCCGCAAGCAAAATTGAAAACTTTTTTGTATTCATAAATACATTCTCCTTTGAGATTATCACGGCAGGCAACTACCGTTTTGTTTCATTATACATCAGCGATTCATGAATCTCCTCCCCTATTTGGGCTATTCATCTAATTCCACATAAATTCGTTTATTAATCGCACCTTTGCTTTTGTAATTAACCACGCGAATTTTCCCAACTTCCGATGTATTTTTTACATGTGTGCCACCATCGGCTTGTAAATCTAGCCCAACAATTTCAACGGTGCGGACTTCTTTGATGCCTTCAGGTAATAGATTAATCTTCGTGCGGATTAAATCTGGAATTTGGAATGCTTCTTCCCTCGGCAGAATCTTCACCTGTACATCGCTTCCTTTTTGGACTTCGAGATTGATTCTGCTCTCTATTTCTTTTACCAACTCCCCACGCATGGATTCAAATTCAAAATCCATTCTGCCTTTGAGTGGGTCCATATCTCCGCCTGTCACTTTTGCGCCATAATCTCGCCACACGACACCACACAAGATATGCATGGCTGTGTGCGTACGCATCAGTTGATACCGCCGCACCCAGTCTAATGTCCCGAATGAGGCGGAGCCGGGTGCAGGTAAAGGTTCACTTCCAGAGATAAAGTGTAAGACATCATCGCCTTGTTTTTTGACTTTATCCACAATATAAGTAATATCATTGACTTTCAATGTCCCAAAATCACAAGGTTGACCTCCGCCACCGGGATAAAAAGCAGATTGGTCTAAGATAATTGTGCGGTTTTCTGTATCTACAGATACAATTTGAGCAGAAAATTCTTGAAGATACGAATCGGTTTGGTAAAGTAGCTTTGTCATAAAATGATTATATGCCAGATTAGGGTTGTATTAGAAGAAGAGAGAGTGCTTGACTTCACCTCTTCATTTATTGTATAGTATCAACGGCAATATAAAAAGGCACCGCCGCAGGGCTGTGTCTTTTCTTTGCGAAAATCCTAGAACAAAATTTTATTTTTTGAGGAGAGGCAATGATTAAAGTTAGTGGTCTCACCAAAGACTATGGCGCACGCCGCGCCATCCACAATTTGAGTTTTGATGCCAAACAAGGCGAAATTGTGGGCTTTCTCGGACCAAACGGTGCCGGGAAAACAACTACCATGCGAATCTTAACGGGTTACATGCCGCCTAGTGATGGCGAGGCAATGGTGGCTGGTTATGATGTAGTGGAAGAATCGCTTGAAGTTCGTAAGCGTGTGGGGTATTTACCGGAGACAGTTCCGCTGTATACAGATATGGTCGTGTTTGACTATCTGAAATACATGGGCGACTTACGTCGCCTGCCCGATGTGGAAGACCGTGTGGATGAAGTGTTAGACCGCGTCGGCTTGTTAGACCGTGCACAAGGTTTCATCGGCAATTTATCGAAAGGTATGCGCCAAAGAGTTGGTTTGGCACAAGCCTTATTACATCAACCAGAAGTTTTGATTTTAGATGAACCCACCATTGGCTTAGACCCCGGTCAGGTTGTAGAAATCCGTGAGTTGATTCGGGAAATCGGTAAAGAAAAAACTGTTTTACTTTCTACGCACTTGCTCAATGAAGCCCAAAACCTTTGTGACCGCGTGTTGATTATCAACAAAGGAAAAATTGTCGCCGAGGATACCACCGAAAACTTACAAGCCCGCTTACTTGGTGCGGAACGTGTCGTTGTAAAAGTTCGTGGCGATGGTGATCAATTGGCTGAAACCATTAAAGAAGTTAAAGGCGTTCGCAAAATTGAAACCCTTGAAGATGGCGCAGTTGAATTTGAGTTTGCTTCAGGTAAAGACTTACGCCCCGAAGTCGCTAAACAAGTTATCAAATCTGGTTATGATTTACTCGAACTCCGTCCGCTAGGCATGAGTCTTGAAGAAATCTTCCTTGAACTCACCAGCAGTGACAAAAAGAAGTAGAGGGAACCATGAATAATATTTGGACAATCGCAAAACGCGAATACGATAATTACTTTAACAGCCCATTGGCTTATGTTGTGATGCTTGCCATCCTCTTGCCATTGGGAATTTACTTCACCTTAATTTTGTTGTTTAGTTCACAAAATGCTTTTATGGGTGGAGGTGCCGCACCGGATACACTTCAAATCAATTGGCTATTTGTATTTTTGATGGTGTTTCTCGCGCCAGCAATTACCATGCGCCTCATCTCTGATGAAGCACGCATGGGCACGCTTGAACTCATGCTCACAGCCCCAGTCAAAGATTTTGAATTTGTAGCAGGCAAATGGCTGGGCGCATTGATGTTCGTGCTTTCAACAGCCTTGGTTACATTGGTCTTTCCATTGGTGTTGAATAACTTCGTCTCCCCCGGCATTGACTGGATGATGGTTTTATCTTCATACATTGGTTTGATACTCGTATCTTCTGCTATGTTGGCGTTGGGTGTAGGCATCTCAGCCATATTCAACAATCAATTCGCCGCCTTTTTCGTAACACTCGGCTTGTTCTTCTTCTTATGGTTTTTTATAAACATGCCCGTCAACTTGTTACCCACTGGCGGTGAAATTCTCAACTACCTAAGTCTGTCCTATCACTTTTCACAAAACATCAATCAAGGCAACATGACTCTGGCAGGCATCGTTTACTACTTAAGTCTTACCGCGTTGGGCTTATTTATCGGCACCACCGCAATTGAAATTCGGAGATGGCGCTAATGGCTGGCAAAAAGAAAAATCCTAATGCACAGTACGCATTCATTGGGCTAATCGTCGCTTTAATTGCCTGTATTGCAACAGGTCTGATTGGCTCTGCAAATGTATTAACTGGTATTGGTATGTTCACCTTACCAGAAGAACAACTTGATGGTTTGAACCTCGCATTTCAAATCAGCATCGGCTTATTGGTGATTGGACTCGCAACATACGCAATTCTCTCACCTGACTCTGTCCGCCGCTTTCTTACGGGTAGGCAGGCTCGCTACGGTTCAAACTCTCTCATCCTGACGCTTGCTTTTCTCGGCATCATCATTGCCGCGAATTATATTGTTTATAACAATACTGATTTACTCGGCTCTCCATGGGATTTCACTGAAGACCAATCCAACACACTCGCCCCAGAGACATTGCAAATCCTTGCCACACTACCAGAGAATGTCAGTGCAGTTGCATTTTATTCTCAAGCTATCAACAGCACAGCCGCTGAAGAACTTTTACAAAAGTTCAAAGAAAACAGTGACGGCAAATTTGATTACACCTTTGTAAATCCAGATACAGACCCCATCAGGGCACGCGAAGCCGGCATCACCGGTGATGGAAAAATTTTATTGCAAATGGGCGATGCACAAGAAATTGCCGCTTCTGCTACCGAAAGCGAACTGGCTAAATCTATGATTCGCCTCATCAGCCCAGAAGCGCGAGGCATTTACTTCCTCGAAGCACATGGCGAAGGGACATTCAATTCTGCAGACGAACGCAGTTTCTCCATCGCCAAAAGCACATTGGAATCAAAAAATTACACAGTTAACACTTTGAATTTGTTGACCAATAATTCCATTCCTGAAGATGCAGAAGTGATTGTGATTGCTGGTCCGCAAAAACCATTATCACAAGCCGAAGTAAATTTACTCAAAGAATTTGTAGATGGTGGCGGTTCGTTAGTGGTTATGCAAGAACCTACAGTCCTGACAGATTTTGGTGATGCACGCGACCCATTGGCTGAATATCTTTCAGAAGATTGGGGTATTACATTAAATGACGACATCATCTTAGATTTCACCAGTACACAAAATCCATTTGTGGCAATTTCGGCTGGGTACAACACGCACCCAATCACCCAAAACCTCAGCCAAAATTATGCAATCTATATGCCGAATTCGAGAAGTATCTCAACCATTCCATTAGATTCACAAGACATCGTCACCACGCCACTTATCTTCACATCTGATAATTCCTACAGCGAAGTAAGTTTAGAGGAAGAAGCCGAAACTGGTTATCAATATACAGAAGGTACCGATACACCCGGTCCAATTATCATGGCAGTGGCTGGTGAAAACATCACCACCAAAGGACGCGTGCTCGTGACAGGCAACTCATTATTTGCAATTGATGCGAATTTTGATGTGTATGGCAACGGCAACTTCTTCATCAACTCAGTGGATTGGACTGCTGAACAAGAAGACTTGATTAACCTGACAACTCGTCCTCAAACGCAACGCATTTTCCTCCCACCGCAAGGATGGAGATTCTTATTGCTTGCTGTCGTCGCCATCGTTGTCATCCCCGGCATGGTCGTATTCTTTGGCGTTTCCTCATGGATTTCTCGCCGCAGAAGAGGTTAACAAAAGTATGGCAACTCGTAAAACAACAAAACCGACAACAAAAAAAACGACTAGAGCAAAATCAACTGCTACACAAAAACCGAACAAACCTATTTTTCGTACAGGCACGTGGGTTACTATTCTTGTTCTGGCTGTGGTCATTGCAATTGCTTACTATCTAAATCGCAATGCTGAAATCACCGCCGAAACAGAAATCACCCCAACGGTTGAAGCACAATTTGTTTTTGACTCAACAAAAATTGTCAAAAGCATAGAAGTTCAACCTGCTGAAGGTCAAACCACTGCCATTGAACGCAACGCAGAAAATGTTTGGGTGTTGACTCAGCCTGACGCAGTAGAAGCAGATCCAGCCTTGTCTGAAGCGGCTGCATCTCAACTCAGCGCATTAAGAATCAGCGAAGAAATTACTGGTGACCCATCTATCTTTGGCTTTGATGCGCCCGCTTATATCATCACAGTTACTTTTGATGATGGCACATCGAACACACTTGAAATTGGCGATAGCACACCTACGAATAATGGTTATTATGTGCGTCTTGATGGGCAAGACATGCTAATTGTTTCATTAAGTGGTATAGATGCACTGACCAACTTGGCAAACTTCCCACCATATTTATATACACCAACCCCAACAGCGACAGCAACGCCTCTTCCTACG
>DQGV01000356.1 GCA_003524705.1 Anaerolineae bacterium
CCATGATGCAACAACCACTGTACGCGCAATATTAAAACACGCATCCGATGTCGGATTAAATGTTATTGCAGTCACTGACCACGATGAAATTCGCGGCTCCATCGAAGCGCAACAACTTTCCCCGAAGTATGGAATCGAAGTCATCCGCGGTGCAGAAATTTCAACCAAAGATGGTCATCTTGTGGCATTGTTTATTGAAACATTGCCTCCCGCTGGCTTATCTATGACAGATACTTTGTTACATATCGGCAAACAGGGTGGCATCGCTATTGCACCTCATCCATTTAATAATTTACCCAATAGTCTTTCAATGGAAGCCGTATTAGGCGCAATGACCAATCCGCGTGCAAAAGCGGTGCTTAAAGGAATTGAAACACACAACATGGGCACACAAAATTTTGACCGTGTTGTTCAAAAACTTTCTATTTATTTGCCATTGGCAAAAATCGCATCGAGTGATGCGCATATCTATTGGGCGATTGGGGCTGGACGCACAGAGTTTGAAGGCAAAACTGCAAACGATTTACGCGCCGCGATCGAAACAAATACCACAGTGCCAATTCCTTATCAAGAAGAATTTTCAGCCAAAGCGATTCTCAGTTGGGTGCATCGCATCACGCTCAGGAGATTTGGTTATGCATCAGATGCAATCACTTCTACTCAACCGATTACATCACAACCATTGACTGATACCATGCGCAGAAAAATTATAAAAATAAAAAAAGACGGTGCTTAACCGTCTTTTTTATATCTTCACCTTTTTGATAAAGCCCGGCGTATTCAACTCACGTTCAAGGATGTAAGTAAAATATCCTTGCATCAACACTTCCGCCTCTTTCTTGACGTCAGAACTGGGCTGAGCGCGGGAGGCATCTCTATAACTTGACCTTTGGAAGTGGCGCAAATATTTCAAAGTCTCTAAAGAAATTTTGGTCAAGTTTGGCAAACCTTCCCCACAGCGTGGACAAATCACCCCACCCGCCGTATAAGAAAAAAATTGGTCTTCTGCCAAAATTTCACGTCCGCAATTAGCACATTCAAACAAATGCGGACGAAACCCCACAGCATCTAATAATCTCATCTCATAATAACGAATCGCCAACCAAGAATCATCTTCTTTTTCGATTCGGTCTAACGTCTCAACCAACAAACGGAATATCGTTGGGCTTCCGCCTTCTTCTTCATACGAAAATCTCAATAACAATTCAACTGCATAAGCCGCGTAACTTGTTTTCGTTAAATCATCATGTAATGGAAGAAACGCATTAATTGTTTCTACTTGAGTCACAATTAACAAATCTCGTCCTTTTGCCAATTGAATCGTGATGTAAGTAAACGGCTGTAAGTGACCCGCTTTCCGCGAAGTGACTTTCCTGGCACCTTTTGCCAACGCACGCACAATTCCTTGCTCTTTTGTATAAAGCGTCAACAAACGATCTGCCTCGCCCCAGTCAGCATGACGAAGGACGACAGCAGAAGCGCGGAATGAACGAAAGTCAGTCATGGGAAAATTACGGTTTACGAATCACGAATTACGTAACCAAATGCTTCGGCGTAAATGCTTCTGGCAGTAATTCATTTACTGTCGTTTCTTTCTTTAATTTCCCTTCACCATCGGCTAACAAAACCACAGTATCTAAACCAAACTCAGCCATTACCTGACGGCATCCACCACATGGTGAGCCACCATTATTCGTGACAACTGCAATCACTTCAAATTCAGTTTCGCCTTCAGACACGGCTTTGAAAATCGCAACTCGTTCCGCACACATCGTCTGCGGATAGGCCGCATTTTCAACATTCACGCCCGTATATAAACGTCCGCTTTTTGTGCATAACGCCGCACCCACTGGATATTTTGAATACGGCACATACGCTCGTCTGCGAGCTTCATTGGCTAAATCAATTAAGGATTGTTTCTCTTCTTTTGTCATTTGCATTACCTGTCTATCTATTTACTTTTATTTTTTCTTTCCAACTTTTTTATAGCACGGGCAGGCATACCAACTACAAGTGTATCTGCCTCCACATTTTTATTTACAACAGCCCCAGCACCAGTTCTTGCACCATCTCCAATTTTCAATGGCGCAACTAACATTGTATCCGAGCCAATAAAAACATCTTCACCAATTTCAGTAGCGTGTTTTTTCTCGCCATCATAATTACAAGTAATCGTTCCCGCACCAATGTTTGTATTCGCACCAATTTGCGCGTTGCCAATGTATGAAAAATGTCCCATCTTCACACCATCCGCCAAATACGAATCTTTCACTTCACCAAAATTCCCCATGTGAACATGATTGCCCAAATGCGCACCTTTTCTCAATCTCGCAAACGGACCCATATCCACATCATCTTCTAACACCGCACCTTCCAAAACAGATGCCAACACTTTACAACCATTTCCAATTTTTGTATCACGGATAATCGTATTCGGTCCAATCACATTTTTTTCACCGATTTCAGTTTTGCCATGTAGATATGTATTCGGCATGATGACTGTATCTTTACCAATTTTCACATCCGCTTCAATATACGTGGAAGCAGGGTCGGCTAAAGTGACGCCGTTTAACATGTGTTCCACATTGATTCGCTTCCTCATCGCCACATCCACTTCAGATAAATGCACACGCGTATTAATTCCAATCGTCTCTTCGACATCATCCATAACAGTTGCTAAGACTGGCAAATTTTCTTTCGATGCCAATTCAACAGTATCTGTTAAATAATATTCACCTTTTTTCTCATTCTTCGGGATGCGATGCAATGCCTCCCATAACCAGTTTGCATCAAAGCAATATCCGCCCACGTTTAATTCTTTAATTTTCTTTTGTTCTTCGGTAGCCACATATTCTTCAACAATTGCTTCAACAGTATTATTTTGATTACGAATGATTCTGCCAAACCCGCGCGGATCATCGGCAATGACAGTCAACATCGAAATTGGACCTTTATTATTCTTTTGTGTCTCAACTAACTTTTGTAACGTCTCGCCACGCAACAAAGGCATATCTGCATAACAGACAACGACCAAATCCGTTTTACCTTTGAGCAATGCTTCGGCTTGCATCACCGCATGACCCGTCCCCAATTGTGGTTCTTGTAAAACAGTTTGAGCAGAATCGCCGAGATATTTAATCACTTCATCTGCGCCATGCCCAACTACGACAATCGGTTTTTCCGTTGTGGATTTTTGAATCGCTTCCAAAGCATGGGCAATCATTGGCTTTCCCGCAATTGGGTGTAACACCTTCGGCAAAGATGATTTCATGCGAGTTCCCTGCCCAGCGGCTAGTAAGATAGCAGTTATTTTCATAGAGTCACCTTAATTATTTTGCCACAGAGGCACAGAGTTCACTGAGTTTTTTCTCAAAATTCTCTGTGCGCTCTGTGGCTAAGTATTTAGACGAAAACAGGATTTGTG
>DQGV01000134.1 GCA_003524705.1 Anaerolineae bacterium
ATTGTGGCGCTTGGAAAAAATATGCAAGGTTTCAAAGTGGGTCAACGTGTGGCGTGTGCTGGTGCAAATTATGCTGTCCATGCTGAATATAATCTTGTTCCAAAAAATCTTTTAACGGCATTGCCCAAAAATGTTGATTTTGAATCTGCAGCCTTCACCACGCTTGGTGCAATTGCACTGCATGGTTTTCGTTTGGCACAAACACAAATCGGTGAAAATGTTGCTGTGATTGGTTTAGGTTTATTAGGATTATTGACGATTCAAATTGCTGATGCGGCTGGATGCAACGTCCTCGGTATTGACCTTGACCCAGAACGAGTGGCACTCGCTTCATCACTTGGAATTCAAGCTGTTACTCGACCCGAAGCAGAGGCCTCCGCCTCAGCACTCAGTTTGAGCCGCGGATTTGATGCGGTCATCATCTGTGCGGATACATCATCCAATGACCCAATCCAATTAGCAGGAGTCATATCAAGAGATAGAGGTCGCGTGGTTGCCACAGGTGCGGTTGGATTAAACATCCCGCGAAAAATTTATTATGAAAAAGAAATTGCTTTCATCAACTCGCGTTCGTATGGACCTGGACGTTATGATTCGGATTATGAAGAAAACGGAAATGATTATCCGCTTGGTTATGTGCGTTGGACGGAAGGGCGAAATTTTCAAGCAGTTGTAGATTTGATGGCAAGTGAAAAATTAAAAGTGCAACCTTTAATTTCACATCGCTTTCCAATTGAAAGGGGAGTGCAAGCCTACGAAGTGATTACGGGAAAAAAGAAAGAATCGTTTTTAGGTGTTTTGTTAAAGTATTCGGGCAGTGAAAAAGCAGAAACAAAAATTGATTTTGCTTCTCCGATTCGTCGTCCGTTATCAACGGTTAAGTTGGGTGTGTTGGGAGCAGGGTTACATGCAAATTTCACATTGCTTCCGATTATCAAAAATAATAAAGATTATGAATTAATTGGCATCGCTTCTGCTGGCGGATTTCACGCGCAAGATTCTGGGAAGAAGTTTGGTTTTCATTATGCAACTTCTTCTGATGATGAAATTATCAATGATAAAAATATAAACACAGTTGCTATTCTCACCAGACATGACTCACATGCTGATTTAATTATCAAGGCATTAAAAGCTGGGAAACATGTTTTTGTTGAGAAGCCGTTGGCGATTAATAGCCATCAGCTCTCAGCAATCAGCAAACAACTGAAGGCTGATGGCTGTCCGCTGATAGCTGTGGGCTTCAACCGCAGATTTTCACCTCATGCACAAAGTCTTAAGTCTCAAATCTCCAATCTTCGTGAACCAAAATATTTACATTACCGCGTTAATGCGGGTTACATTACTTCTTACCACTGGACTCAAGACCCAGTCCTCGGCGGCGGAAGAATCATCGGCGAGGCTTGTCATTTCATTGATTTGATTACATATCTCGTTGGTGCGCCTCCAATTTCTGTCAATGCAGTTGCTTTGCCAAATAATGGAAAATATAGTGATGACAATGTCTCCATGACTTTCACTTTCCCCGATGGTTCAATTGGAGTTATAGATTACCTTGCCAATGGAGATAAATCTCTGCCCAAAGAACGCCTTGAAATTTTCTGCGAGGGTTTAGTTGCTGTGTTAGATGATTATGTTTCATTGACTGTGACGAAAGATGGAAAGAAGAAAGAAGAACGAATCGCACAAGACAAAGGCTGGAAAAATGAAATGTCCGCTTTTGCGAAAGCGATTAAAGAAGGTGGCGAACCGCCAATTCCTTACGAACATTTGATTGGAGTCACCAAAGCAAGTTTTGCGGCTGTTGAATCAGTGAGAAGTAAAAATATTGTTGAAATAAAATAGGAATTTCTGATTGAATATAAAAGGGTTTTAAAAATGCAGACACTTTTGGAACAAGCAGTTGCTTATATTAAAGCTGGTGATAAAGAAAACGGAAGACAGCTTTTAATTGAAGTACTCAAGCAGAATCCCAAAGATGAAAATGCTTGGTTATGGCTGTCAAAATGTGTGGCAAGTGAAAAACAGAAAAGAGATTGTTTTCAACAAGTCTTACAGATAAATCCAAATAACAAATTTGCTATAGAAGGTTTACATCGTTTGGATAATTTTCCAAATAAGCAATCAGTCAGTCAAGTTAAAAATTCTAAAAAAAGAAACTTCTCTACTACAACGATATTAGTAATAATTAGTATTCTTGCTTGCGTTTGTATAATACTTTTACTCTTAAGCACTAGAATCCTAAATTTACCATCTTCAATTGTTCCAACACCTACAAAAGTACCTGTTGTGTTAGATGCTATAAGCCTTATGGGAAAATCTTTAGAAGATATACGACAGTTATACACAGTGACCGAATCTCTTTATGAAGTACCGTTATCTGAACCTGATAGAGATTTTGCAGATATTGACTACGGAGAAGACTATACGGATGGAAAGTACAAATTCACAATTTTCTACAATGAAAATTTCATTGTAAACCAAGTGGACTTGACTGTACTTCTTTATACGTCACCTGATTTGCAAATTATTGGCCCACGCTATAAATTAGATGAGTGGAATGCGGTAATGCAGATGTTGAATTTAAATATCAATTATCCTCCAGATGAAACTGCGCCTATAGCTTATGTATGGCGAAATTACAATGGTTATAGAATTAGAATTAATAGTTTATTAAATGAGGATACTATTTTGTACGCGAAGGTAATAAAGCTAAAATAGTTTAATATTGCAGTTGGTTTTTAAATTTTATGCTAGCTATGAAAACAGACATCCTCATCATCGGCGGTGGTTCTATCGGATTGAACTGTGCCTATTATCTTTTGAAATCAGGAAGGGGAGTGACGATTCTTGAGTCGAAAGAAATTCCAAAAGCCAGTGCGGCGTTTGGTAACGCGGGGCAAATTGTGCCGAGTCATATTATTCCGCTAGCCGCGCCTGGGGTTGTCACCTCTGCTTTGAAGTGGATGTTGAATCCGCAGATCAGTGCGTTTGGAATGAAAATCCGTCCCGACGCAAAATACATCAGTTGGCTGATTCAGTTTGCAAGGTCATGTACTGAAGCGAATTTGAAACGCGGAATCCAGCCGATGCAAAGATTAGGTCAATTGAGTGCGAGCAACTTCCAGAAGTTAATCCAAGAAGAAAAGATTGAATGTCATTATCAACACAATGGAATGATTACGATTTTCAAAGATGAAAAAACTTTTGAGGCGGGGGTGCATGAAGGCGAGATGTTGCAAAAGCATGGCATTGAAATTGAAGTGTTGGATAAAAATCGTTTGCACACGCTTGAACCAATTTTGCGCGATGATGTGATTGGTGGTGTGCATTGCACGGGCGATGCGTTTTTGAATCCGTCCATGTTTTTGAAATCTTTATATGAACGTGTGCGTGCGATGGGTGCTAATATTTTTGAAAATACGCCTGTGGTTGGTTTTGAAATCGAAAATAAAAAAGTTATAAAAATAAAAACTGAAACGGGTGAGTTTGAAGCTGAGCAAATTATTTTAGCAACGGGTGCGTGGTCATCTATGCTGGCGCGCGATTTGAAAATAAAAATTCCAATTCAACCTGCGCGCGGGTATAGCGTCAGCATGTCTGCGCCGAAACAAATGCCGCGCCATGCTTTCACGCTTGGTGATTTGCATGTGGCGGTTACGCCGTTTGGAAATATTTTGCGCGCCACGGGTCGCCTTGAAATGGGTGAGTTCAGCACCACGCCCAATCAAACATGGATTCGTAGACTCGAAAATTTTATGCGTGCATATTTTAATTTCGATGATGGTGTGAAGATGATTGACTCGTGGGCTGGACTCAGACCTGTGACTCCCGACGGCATTCCCATTATTGGAAAATCTCCGCTTCACACTAACCTGATAGTTGCTACTGGTCACGCAATGGTTGGTTTAACTATGGGACCTGCTACTGGTCAACTTGTTAGTGAGCTGGTCAATGGGAAAGAAACAACAATTGATGTAAATGCGTTTCGGTTAGAAAGATTTTTGTAAACACATAACACGTCATTGCGAGGAGGATGCACTTCCGACGAAGCAATCTCAGAGATTATCTTGGAGGTTGCTTCGCCTTCGGCTCGCAATGACGAGAAAAATTTCAATAACCATCCTTTAGTAGGGTGTATAAACAACTCTCTCCTCCTATAATACTAAAAACTAACTGAGGAGAATA
The DNA here is from genome assembly GCA_003524705.1 of Anaerolineae bacterium. The sequence goes on from DQGV01000134.1 coordinate 4,186, forward strand.
GTAGTGATTAAGAATTACATCGTTTTAACTTTGAGTATTATCTTTCTTGTTTCGTGTGGGGGAAGTGAGGCATTAGCACCAACTTCTACTGTTGAACCAACACTAGTAGAATCAACTTTATCCCCAACCCCTGAGGTGACCATGACCCCTGAAACTTTTGATTTTCCAGAAATCACATTTGATGGAATGAAAGACCCGTATGGCATTGCGATTAATTCACTCGGCAATTTATACGTCACCGACGCTGGGAAGGGGCGCGTGCTTGTATTTGATGCTCAAGGAAATTTATTATCAACTTGGGATAAGCAAGGAAGTGGCGATGGCGAATTCAAGTCTATGGGTTTTGGTGGCTTAGCGATTGACTCAAATGATAATGTCTTCGTGGTAGATAACGGCAACTTCCGCATCCAAAAATTTGATCGAGACGGAAATTACATCACACAGTGGGGAAGTGAAGGTACTGGTGATAGTCAATTTGTGCGCGTGATTGGTATTGCAACTGATACAGATGGCAATGTGTATGTCACGGATGATGGCAATCCATTTGTACAAAAATTTGATAATGATGGAAACTTCATTATCAAATTTGGCGCACAAGGTAATGGCGATGGTCAATTCAGCCACGCCACTGGAATCGCAGTAGATTTACAAGGTAATATTTTCGTCGCAGATTATGAACTCAAACGCGTGCAAAAATTTGACTCCGCTGGAAACTTCATCACCGCTTGGAAAATGGGTGATGACATTGGCGTATCAGGAATCCCTGAAGCGATTGCAATTGATTCACAAGGCAATGTATATGTCAGTGATTATCTATTAGGTCGTATCCAAATTTTTGATAATGATGGCAACTTCATCTCTGCCATTGGTGGCAAAAGTATTTCTAGCAATCCATTCAAAAGACCAACTGGTATCATCTTTGATGGAAATGGAAAGATGTTTGTTGTCAATCAGTCAGGGAATAATATATCAATTGTAGATTTGCCATAAGATTTTATTGAACTATCAAAACTGGATGTGATTTCACATCCAGTTTTTTATATTAAATGCTCTGATAAAATTATTCATAGAGAATCATTTATATGATAAAGAACACAGCTAAAAAATTCTTATCCCTGTTTTTGTTTATAGTATTTGTTTTGAATATGTTGATATTGAAAACAGCTAATGCTTATTCTTTAAGTGATGAAAGACCAATTTTCCTTGCTTGGCCCCTTCCTAGTTATATCGGCGTTGCACGAATTTCACAATTCCCAAACACGCCATGGACTTGGAATTATCTTGGATTAAATTCAGGGATGCAATGTCCACCTGCTTTTGGTTACTTAGAAGCGTGGATGCCTACATGGCGAGATACTTCAATCCCTTGGGAGCAAGATGTTGCTCAAGCAGACCCGCATCAATTTCAAATGATTGAATGCTATTCTGCTGGTGGAGAGGTTGGAAAAAATGGACATGAAGCAACTGATATTAAGGCACCTGCTACAACTCCAGTATTTGCAAGTGCGGATGGAAAAATAGCAGGTTGGAGAATCTGGGACATTAACACCATGCTAGTCTTAAAGCACTGTTTAGGCGGAACATGGAACATTAACAATGAATGCCAGAATGGGACAAAGTGGTATACGACTTATATGCATATTGTTATTGAACCTGCTATGCAACAAATGGATTTAGATATTTCTACAGGAACTCAACTCGGAACAATTTATCCGCAAGGTGATAATTCGCATTTGCATTTTGAAGTAGGGTTAGATAAACGTGATTATGCTAATTATGTTAACCCGTGGGGTAGAGACGAATCGCCGTGGCTAGGTTGTATGTGGATAGACCAAACGCTCTGCGTAATTCCAAATCCAGTTCTTAATCAAACTTTATTTCAAGCAGAGAGCGGTCAAGTATTCTTGAAAAAGTTTTTTGGTCCATTTGTTTTGCTTCCAAAACTTGAAAATGTTATTGAATATAAAGTGATCGAAAATCGCATCGGTGCGTTGACTGAGGATAATACCTTTTGGCTTTTGGAGAATTCTAAGTGGACAAAAATTGATGAAAATGTGATTGAATTTCAAATCACGAATAGCCGAATTGCAATTTTAAGTAAAGATAATATTCTTCGAGTACAAAATGGAGATTGGAAAAATGAGTGGGATATGGAAGTAAGTGAAGTTCAAAATTTTTATATCTCATCAAACCGAGTTGGGGCATTGAGCAGTTCAGGTGAATTGTATATAATAGAAAATGATTTGAAGAATCAGTGGTCTATCGTTGCTCAAGGTGTATCTGGTTTTCAGTTGAGTGACACGCGCATTGCCTATATTAATCTTTTAGGGGACTTAATGGTTCAAGAAGGTGTGTTAACTTCTGAGTGGAAAACAATGCTTTCTAATGTCAAAGCCTTTCAACTTTCAGGGGTCCGTGTTGCGGCTCTTAATAAAGATAACCAATTATGGGTTAATCACGGTAACTTACGGGCAGAATTTGTACTTCAAGCCGAAAATGTAGAATTGTTTCAATTGGCTGATAATCGAATATTAATTCTTCAACAAGATGGAACATGGAAAGTAAAACAAGGCAGTTTATATGATTCTTGGATTAGTGTTTCATACATATCTTCAAAAAAGATTATTTTAAATGGAAACTTGCCAACATTCGTTGATTAATTACCGATTACTGATAACTGTTCTCTGATAACTATCCCTTGAACCTTCTCTTCATCTTCATCACCGTATTTGTTGACCTACTCAGTTATGGCATCATGTTGCCATTGCTTCCATTCTTTGTCCAAGCTCAAGATGGCGGCGCATTGATTGCAGGTATGCTGAGTTCATTCTATGCTTTCACACAATTATTCACAGGTCCAATCATTGGTTCACTCTCAGACCGTTTCGGCAGGCGACCTGTTTTATTGATTTGTTTATGCGGAACTGCATTAGGTTATTTAATTCTTGGTTTAGCAAATTCACTTCTTTTATTATTTCTCGCGGTTCTCATTGATGGACTCACTGGCGGAAATTTAACAACAGTCTATGCTTATATTGCGGATGTTACCAACTCAGAAAATCGCGCACGCGGCATGGGTATGGTCGGTGCCGCTTTTGGTTTGGGATTAATGGCTGGACCTGCCCTCGGCGGATTTCTCAGTCAATATGGTTTGTATGTCCCTGCTTTTGTGGCTTGTGGAATTGCATTAGCAAATGTAGTTTTCGGATATTTTGTTTTACCCGAATCACTTCCAATAGAAAGAAGACAAAGCAAACCTATTTCAGAATCATTCAATTGGATCAAGCAATTCACAGGTTTGTTTCAACAAATGGATATTCAAAAATTATTGATCGCCATGTTTTTGTTAAATCTTGCGTTTGCAGGTTTGCAATCAAACTTTCCATTGTATTCAAATTTTCGTTTTCAATGGAACCCAACTCAAAACGGATATTTTTATTTATATGTTGGCGTGTGTGCCGTTTTTATTCAAGGATTTTTATTCGGTAAACTTCAACCGCGTTTTGGTGAAAAACGATTAACTATTTTTGGTTTAACTCTCATGGCAATTGGTTTAGCCTTCATGGCATTCGCTCCCCAAGCATGGATTTTATTTCCCGCCGTCACCATCGTCGCGCTTGGCACAGGCACAAGCATTCCATCACTCACGGCATTGGTTTCATTGCGCGTCTCCGAAAGTGAACAAGGTCGCCTGATGGGTGGCACACAAACATTACTTGCCCTCACAAATATTTTTGGTCCCATCATTGCTGGTGTTTCATTTGAATTAATTAATTTTTCATCACCATATTGGATTGGAAGTTTGTTTGCGATTTTTGCATTGGTGATTGCTTACATTGGATTACGTAAATAGTCAGATAATCTTCCGCATCTGACTCACGGCAACTTGTATCCCATTCTCTCGACTTAATTTTTCGCTGACAGTTTTTGCTCTTGCTTTCATCGTTTCATCTGATAAAGCAATTTGAATTGCATTTGCAAGTTTTTCTGCTGTCAATTTCCTCTGCGGAATTGATTTCGGACCCACACCGATTTTATGAATCCGCTCACCCCAGAAGAATTGATCAATAGCCAAAGGCATGGTGATTGTCGGAATGCCTGCATGCAAACTCGCGGATGTTGTCCCTGCGCCGCCGTGATGAATTGCAACTTTTACATTTTTGTATAACCAGTCATGTGAAATATATTCCACTGAAAATATATTTTTTGATTTAATTTGCTCGAGCCATTTGGATGGAATGGTCAATATGGCCTGTGTGTTTGTGAGATTTAATGCTTCTTCAAGAATGTTGATTGTTGAAGAAATATCTTTTGTACTTGGGCTTCCAAATCCGATGGCGATTGGATTTTGAGATGAATTTATAAATTGCAAAAGCTCTTTAGGGGGAGTATATGATTGTGACTCAGAACGCCAATAGCCTGTGATGATTTGTTTGTCATTCCAATCTTTTGGGCGGGGGAGGATTTGTTCACTGAATCCGTTCAGTGTAAGAGGTTGTTCAGAATAATGTCGCAGTGAAGAATCAAGCAGAGGTGCAGAATCAAGTTGAAACAAAGTCCGACGCGCATAATT
>DQGV01000129.1:0-158 GCA_003524705.1 Anaerolineae bacterium
GCAAAGCCCACCCTGCCGATGATCCAGGCAAGCAGTTAATTCAAAAAGTGTATCGGACAGTTAAAAAAGCAGAGACAGGTGGCAGAATCGTATTCATCGAAGATTATGAAATGAATTTGGCTCGCTATTTGGTTCAAGGTGTAGATGTATGGCTCAAT
>DQGV01000129.1:369-12524 GCA_003524705.1 Anaerolineae bacterium
AGGTGTAGATGTATGGCTCAATACGCCTCGTAGACCTTACGAAGCGAGCGGAACATCAGGCATGAAAGCCGCCATTAATGGTGCTTTGAATTTCTCCATTTTAGATGGTTGGTGGCGTGAAGCGTATGATGGAAACAATGGTTGGTCTATTGGTGAAGAGAAAGAATACGAATCAAGCGATGTGCAAGATGTCGCCGATGCTGAAAGTTTGTATCACACGCTTGAACATAAAATTATCCCCATGTATTACAACCGCGACCCAAAAGAAATGTCTGTGGATTGGATTACATTTATGAAGAACACCATGAAAACAGTTATCCCACAATTTTCTACGAGACGCATGGTCAAAGAATATGTGGAGAAGTTTTATACAAAAGCGAATGGTAAATCGTAAATAGTAAATCGTAATTCGTAAATTGAGGAAGCCATGAACGAAATCACTGTCACTGAACTTGCTGAAAAATTAAAATCGGACGAGAAATTTATTCTGTTAGATGTGCGCGAGGCGTGGGAGTTGGAAACTGCCAAAATCGAAGACAGCAGGCTTGAGGTCACACCTATGAGCCGTTTGGCAAATGAAGGACCAAGTGCGTTGCCAGAATCCGTTCAAAAGAAAGAAAATCCTGTTTATGTATTATGTCATCATGGAAATAGAAGTAAACAAGTGACCATGTGGCTTGCTCAACAAGGCTATGAAAATGTTTTCAATGTAAGTGGTGGGATTGATGAATTTGCAAATCAAGTTGATTCTTCAATTGGTGTTTATTAATAATTAGCCACAGAGCGCATAGAGTTTACTGAGATTTTTAAGAGGTTTTCTTAGAGGTCTCTGTGAACTCTGTGGCAAAGATTTTAAAACCAGAATGCCATCCTTTCGGATGACATTCGTGGGGCGCTGTGGCTTCCTTTGCTTACTTGAGGAGGGATGCCACAGCGCTGGTTTTAATACTACTATCCATGTTAGACATCACCTCCTCCTTTCTTAAAGGATGGCAATTCAATTTGTTTGCCCCGCAGAATAATGCCGAAAGTATGCCCCAAAATATATGGCGTGTCAATAGGTTTTTTAATTTCTCACAAATTTGTAATTTTTGCTCTTGTGAGAGGTAATTTTGCGCCTCATCTTAAATCGAATAACTATCAATCAGCGGTTGCATTGAATCAGGTGCAAAGATAAAGAGGGAAACAATCGCAATCACGAATAACAAAATGCACAAGAAAACAAAACCGCCAATCACGATTCCAATCCATGCCATGGAGTGACCTGATTCATTATGCTTTTTGATTCTTCTTAACGAAATCGCTCCGTAGGTTAATGCTAAAAATCCAAGCACAAAACTGGATGGGAAACAGATGAAACCTGTGAAGGGAATCGGCATTAATCCGCCACAAAATATGAGCAATGTTAAAATGCCGAGAACTAAGCTAATAATTGATTGTTTATTGGTTGGTGGGTAAAAAATTTCTTCGTTTGATTCCATAATTACTTCTTAAAACAAAACCGTCCCCGGCAAGGACGGTTTTTATTATTTTCAGTGGGGTGAGAAGATTTACATCATCTCTCTGAAAAAAATCAGTCGGGGCGAGAGGATTTGAACCTCCGACCCCTTGCACCCCATGCAAGTGCGCTAGCCGGGCTGCGCCACGCCCCGAATGAGTGACGGGCATTATAGTCTTTATTCTTGTTTATGGCAAATGAAATTGTAAACAAATGCTTAGCCACAGAGACCTCAGAGATCTCTGTGTGCTCTGCGGCGAACTATACTAATTTCTTATGTTAAACAAACCTGCAAAGGTTGACCTTTATGCTAAAATAGACGAAACGGAGTTCCCCTATGGCAGAAATGATAGAAGTTGTAATAGATAGCATTCGCGTGCATTTAATGGCGCCACAACGCGTGGTGGTGTTAAAACAAGTCAATGCTGAAAAATACTTAACCATTTGGGTCGGACCATACGAAGCAGAAGCCATCACCGTTGCATTGCAAGAAGTTGAAATGATTCGCCCACTCACGCATGACTTAATCAAAAATGTTTTCAACGCCTTTGGCGCACGAGTCATTCGCGTTGAAATTGTCAAATTGCAAGATGATATTTTTTACGGAAACATTGTGGCTGAATCAAACGGAAAAGAAATGCACATCGACTCGCGTCCATCTGATGCGATTGCAATTGCAGTACGTGCGCATGTTCCCATACTTGTGCATCGTAGCGTAATGGATAATGCTGGGATTGAGCCAGATCGTGAGGTTCAAGAATCAAGCCCACCCGTAGTCAACGATGCGCCTCCTCCGCCTACTTCTGAGGATGCGAATCGCTTATCCGTCTTCAAAGATTTTATAGATAAACTTGATATAGATAAACCTGACAAAGACAAACCCGCTTCAAACTGACCTTCAACCTGATACTGACCCAATGACAGATACTTATCCTGAACAATCATCCGCCCCCGCAAACACTGGTGTACCGCATAGCCGAGAAGCCGAAGAAGCAGTAGTAGGGGCGGTATTGATTAATCCCGAAGTGTATTACGACATCGCCCAATTTTTGAATGGCGATGATTTTTACATTCATCGCAACAAATGGATTTGGGAAGCCTTTGTGCGTTTACATGAACGCCGCGCGCCTGTAGATTTATTGACGCTTTCTGAAGAGTTAGAAAAAACGAATCAACTGGCAGAGATTGGTGGCTCGGCTTATTTAACTTCTTTAATTAATCAAGTTCCCACTTCGTTAAATGCTGAGGCGTATGGAAGAATTGTAGAAGAACATGCCATTCGCAGAAAAATGATTAATGCTGCTAATCAAATTGCTTCGATGGCGTATAAAAGTGGAGACCAAATTGACCATGTGATGGGGGAAGCCGAGAAAGCAATTTTTGGTGTGAGTGATAGAAGAAGCAAACATGATTTGCTTCCGATTCGCAAAGTGCTTTCAACTTATTATGACCGCATTGATGATTTATCCAAACGTCCTGAAGATTTTCAAGGTGTGCCGACTGGCTTTTATGATTTAGATAAATTATTAAGTGGTTTACAACCTTCTGATTTATTAATTGTGGCGGCGAGACCTGGTCAAGGTAAATCTGGCTTTTTATTATCAGTTGCAAAGAATGCGGCATTGACTCATAAAAAGCGTGTAGCCATTTTCTCTCTGGAAATGTCTAATGAACAAGTAGTACAAAGATTGATTGCTCAAGAAACAGGCATTGACTCTCAACGACTCAAGACTGGTAAATTAAATGAAAGCGAATGGCCCCTCTTTACTCATGCTATTGAAGTGTTTTCTGATACGGGTATTTATTTAGATGATACACCTGCAATTACCCCGCTTCAATTAAGAACGAAATGTCGCCGCTTGCATTTGGAGTTTGGATTAGATTTAGTAATCGTAGATTATCTTCAACTCATGGGTGGTGACACAAGAAATGATAATCGTGTGCAGGAAGTGTCTCAAATTTCTCGAAGTTTGAAAGTGTTGGCGCGTGAATTAAATGTTCCAGTGTTATCTGCGGCGCAATTGAGCCGTGCTGTGGAGCAAAGAACGGATAAACGTCCAGTGTTATCGGATTTACGCGAATCAGGTTCGTTGGAACAAGATGCGGATATTGTGATGTTTATTTATCGTCCTGACCAATATGAAAAAGATACCGATAAACATAACGTGGCTGAAATTATCGTAGCCAAACATCGTAATGGACCTGTCGGAAGTGTGGAGTTAATCTTCCGTGGGGCATTGGCGAAGTTTGAAAATGCGGCGACGAAGGTGTTTCGTCCTAATGAATAAACTGTAGGGGCGAGGCATGCCTCGCCCTTACAAAATAATTATGAATCAATTTCAAGGTTTTACTTCTTCGGAAACATTTACACAAGTCCCAGATTCTTTTTTGCATTTAATCAATGAGATTGATGATATTGCCGAATTAAAAGTCACGTTATATGCCATTTATCGAATTGAACATTTGGAAGGTAACTTTCGCGGATTAAGTGAAATGGATTTTGACTCTGAGTCGCTGGGTTTGACGAGCGAAGAGATTCAGCATGGGCTTGAAAAAAGTTTGAAACGGCAGACCATGTTGAAGTCAGAGAATGAAGCGGGTGTTTTTTATTTCCTCAATTCACCGCGCGGACGATTATCGGCTGAGGCGTTTGCAAATGGACAAATCAAAGCGACACAAAGTTATAATCCGAATAAATCGAATGTGTTTAAGTTGTATGAAGAAAATATCGGCGCGTTGACTCCCTTGATTGCGGATATGTTGCGCGATGCGGAAAAAAATTATCCAAGCATTTGGTTTGAAGAAGCGTTTGAAATTGCAGTGAGTAGAAATGTGCGCAATTGGAAATATATTCATGCAATTTTGAATCGTTGGAAGGAAAACGGAAAAGATGAAAGAAGAGATTCAAAAGACTCTATCCAAGATGCAAAACGATATACCGAAGGCGAGTTCTCTGAATTCTTCAAGCGAGATTAATACAGTGAAGACTTTAGGTGACCCAAACTGCCCGCATTGTGGTGGCGCAGGTTATATTCGCTATGATGTGCCTGTTGAGGATGAACGCTTCGGTAAACTTGAAACATGTGTGTGTCGCGCGAAAGATGTAGCGGAAATTGCACGCGCCCGTTTGTTTGCGATGAGTAATTTGAATCGCTTGAGTCATTTAACGTTTGAAAATTTTAGTCCAAGCGGAAATGATAAAGCCAAGTTTATGTCGAATCAAGAACGCGAGAATTTGCATAAAGCTTTTGATGTCAGTGAAAATTTTGCGAAGAAACCAGAAGGTTGGTTATTACTCGAAGGTGGGTATGGATGTGGAAAGACTCATTTAGCCGCGGCAATTGCAAATTTTTCAGTCAATAAAGGAATTGCAACTTTATTTATCACCGTACCTGATTTGTTAGATTCACTCCGCTTTGCTTATGCTGACCCCGAAACAACGTTTGAAGAACGCTTTGAGGAAATTCGTAATGCAGGTTTATTGATTTTAGATGACTTCGGTACACAAAATGCAACCGCTTGGGCGCAAGAAAAATTATTTCAAATTATTAATTATCGTTACATCAATAAACTTCCGACAGTTATTACAACCAATTTAATGCTGGATGAAATTGAAGGGCGGATCCGTTCGCGTTTACAAGATGAAGCCTTTGTAAATTATATAAAAATTACTGCACCAGATTATCGCCGTCCGGAAGAGACGAGTAACCCTGGAATATCTATGCTTTCATTACCTGAAATGAAAGCCATGACATTCAAAACTTTCCAACCGCGTGATGATGAAGTTGGCACAGAAGCTGTGACAACTATCACCACTGAAAAGAAAGATAAATTTGGAAATAAATATAAAGATAAAGAAGTGACTAGAATTAAAGTCACGAAAGATGATGTCAAAACTTTGCATGACGCTCACAACGCCGCCGTTGAGTTTGCTGAAAAACCAGAAGGCTGGCTTGTATTTTTAGGTCAATCCTTTTCTGGAAAAACACATCTCGCCGCCGCTATTGGAAATTATCGCATGGGCTTGGGCGGACAAGCACTATTGGTTGAAGTGACTGCACTTCTTGATTATCTGCGCCAAACATTTAGACCTAACTCTGATGTTTCGTTTGATAGACGCTTCCATGAAATCCGCACCACGCCTTTGTTAATTCTTGATGACTTAAAAGAAAGCGGAGCCAGTTCTGCTTGGGCAGAGGATAAACTTTATAGCGTCTTGAATTATCGTTATAACGCGCATCTTCCTACGGTGTTAACTTCCACTTTGCATCCCGAAGCATTTGCTTTGAGTTATCCCAACTTGTGGAATAAATTGTTAGACCAAACCAAATCACAAGTGTTGAATATCAACATGCCGCCGTATCGGAGAGTGTCGAAGGGGAGTAAGAAGAAGAAATAAGAAAGGAAATAAAAAAATGAAAAACCGTGTTGCTGGAATGTTTGCAGGTCAAGCGTTTGGATTAATAATTGTTTGTATTGCATCCACATTCATCGCATTAATTTCATTCGGCGCGATTGGTGGCGTCACCATGGCTTCTGCGCCTGAACCAACTTTTCAATTTGTTGCCCCAGTCACATGCCCAAATGGTGAAGTGCAATATAGCGAATTCACTGCATCGTATCATCGCCCCGGTGAAAAAGGAGTTGTGGTCGAATGTGTCCAAGCCGATGGCACACGCACCGACATCACTGGCACATCTATTCTTTACTCGCTTATCGGATTTTATCTCGCTTGTTTTCTTCCGCTTTGTATCCCCGGCGGATTGGTCGCTTTAATTTTCCCAACTTTTTTCTTGCGTTTTCGCCGTAATAAACAAAATCAACCAGAGACATTTAATTAAATGACAACACCCATTCCCTCGTTTTTTGATTCATCTCGCGTTGGCGAAGTGTGGAAAGTTGATTACGCCGCCCGTGCCGCAGACGCAAAAACTTACGCGCTTCAACACAGACTTCAACCTGCTTCTGCTTTGTCAACAAAAATCTCACTTCTACTTATTGACGTACAAAATACATTCTGCATCCCAAACTTTGAATTATTCGTCGGTGGTCGTAGCGGAAATGGCGCCGTAGAAGATAATATCCGCTTGTGTGAGTTTATTTATAAAAATATTGGAAACATCACACACATCATCGCAACGATGGATACGCATTATGCCCATCAAATTTTTCATCCCAACTTTTTTGTAGATGAAAACGGGAATCACCCTGCACCATACACAGATATTCACCTCGCTGACTTGCAAAATAACAAATGGAAATTTAATCCAGAACTTGCCTCACAATTCAACATCGCGCCTGAATATGGTCAACAGATGATGATTCATTATGCTGAGGCACTAGAAAAAAAAGGCAAATACGCCTTAACCATCTGGCCCTATCATGCCATGCTTGGTGGAATTGGTCATGCACTTGTCCCTGCAATAGAAGAAGCGATTTTCTTCCACTCTATTGCTCGAAACACACAAGCAGATTTTGAAATCAAAGGCAATAAACCATTTACAGAAAATTATTCCGTGATTGGTCCCGAAGTGCTGACAGGTCCAATGGGAGAAACACTTGGAACACGAAATTCAAAATTCATAGAACATCTTTTAGAAATAGATAGATTGTATATTGCAGGTCAGGCGAAAAGTCATTGTGTAGCATGGACAATTTCTGATTTGTTAGATGATATTCAAGCAGTTGACTCAGAATTAGCAAAAAAAGTTTATTTGCTGGAAGACTGTTCGTCACCAGTTGTCGTGCCTGAGGTGGTTGACCATACCGACGCGGCGAATGAAGCGTTTCATCGCTTTGCAAAAGCGGGGATGAAGATAGTTAAATCTACAGATGAAATTAAATAAATAGTAATTACCAATTACTATTTACCAAACGAGACCCCATGAGCATATTTGATAATAAAAGACTCACCAACGAAACCTTCAAACTTGATATTGAACGCATGCGACGTGGATGGTATTCAGATAAATATTTTGAAAACATCAACCGCATGTTGATTTCATTATCTAAGGATAAATATTTTTATGAGGGGAAATATCATAATTTGCCAAATGGAATTTCTCCTGAAAAAATTGCAGTTGGTGATATTGAAGTTGAAATGCAATGGTTCACGCGCCGTATGGGAAAGACAACTGTTGTCGGTGTAGATAAATCTTTAGAGATGATTCGGCATTGCACGGGTTATTTTGATGACGATAAATTTATTGATACATCAGACAAACTTGAAGTGTGGGCTGTGCATGATGGTACAACCGTCAAATATGATGGTGACCCGACCAAAGTGCAACCCGTTATTAAAGTTCGCGGGCGTTATCGAGATTTTGCTTTAATCGAAACACCTTCACTTGGAATTTTGACTCGTTCGAGCCGTGTTGCTACTAATGTTTATGAAACGCTGGTTGCTTCGCGTGGCAAACCAGTTTTATTTTTTCCTGCGCGTTTTGATATGCACGAAGTCCAAGCGGCGGATGGATATGCATATAACATCGCCGTGCAAAGATTTAACTTGGATAAAGAAAGTGATTTGGGTCCGTTTGTTTCAACGGATGCACAAGGGGATTGGTGGGGAGGTGCTGGTGGTGGGACAGTGGCTCACGCCGCCATCGCTTCTTTCTTAGGGGATACTGCCGAAGCAATGATGCAGTTTGCTAACATTTTGCCTCCTCGTATTCCACGCATTGCACTTGTGGATTTCAATAATGATTCTGTTCGAGATACATTACGAGTTTTAGATTCATTGTTTGCAAAATATAAAGAATTGATAGACGCAGGCAGTAAAGAAGAAGCTGAAAAATATAAGTTATATGGTGTGCGTTTAGATACAAGCGGAAGTTTGCGTGATGTATCTGTTCAACCACTTGGCGATGTAGCTTTAGATTTAGGCGTGAATCCGCGTTTGGTATTCAATGTGCGTCAAGCAATTGATAATGCTTGGGAGAGTTGGAACCTGCCAGACCGTTGGAAAGAAGCGGCACGAGAATATTGTCGTAATGTAAAGATTGTTGTGTCTGGTGGATTTAATCCAGAAAAAATTCGTAAGTTTGAAAAACTCGAAGTGCCTGTGGATATTTATGCAGTCGGTTCGTATTTGTTCAATAATAGTGATGCCACTAGCACAGATTACACATCTGATGTGGTGCGCGTGAAAATTCACGGCGAGTGGGTTGATATGGCGAAGGTAGGAAGAAAAGTTGGAGGGAATGAAAATTTGGAGAGGGTTTGGTAGAGTACTTTTGGGGAACTTTTCGATTAATTGGTTCGTCCTTAAACTTTAGAGAAATGACCAAACGGAGGAACCATGTCTCGTAAACCTTTACTACTTGCATTTGCAATTTTATTGATTGTTCAACTTGCCTGCAACGTGCCATCTAATTCAGCGACACCAGATACGTTTGCCACACTCAATGCGCTTTACACCGCTTCTGCTCTGACAGTTCAAGCTGGTGGCACCGCGACGCCTGGATTACCACTTCCGACTGCTACGATCGGAACTGCCGCCCCGACAAATACTGCGGGGACACAGTCAGCAGGGGCAACGTTAAAGTGTGACGCGGCACAATTCTTAGCAGATGTTACTTATCCTGATGGGAGTACACTTGCCCCCAACACTTCATTTGTAAAAATCTGGCGTATCAAAAATGTTGGCACTTGTACCTGGACAACATCATACGCTTTAGTATTTTTTGGCGGTGATGCTATGAGTGCGCCATCTGCTGTGGCTTTAGCAGGAAGTGTTGCGCCTGGTCAATACATTGAGATTCCTGTTACATTAAGGTCGCCAAATTCGGATGGTAATTTCACTGGTTATTGGAAATTACGAAATGCTTCGGGAAATTTATTTGGAATTGGTAACCAAGCGGATACTGCTTTTTGGGTAAAAATTAAAGTAGCAGGACCCATGTATGTTGCTTACAATTTTGCTGATAATTACTGCCAAGCCGAATGGTCGAATGGAAACAGTATGCTTCCTTGCCCCGGCACAGATGGTGATGCAAATGGTTATGTAATTAAACTTAATAAACCTAAATATGAAAGTGGTGCAAATTCTGAAGAAGTAGGTTTGTTGAGTGTGCCACGCGATAGGAGAAATGGAATTATTAGTGGGCAATTCCCTGCATTTACTGTGCAATCCGGAGACCGCTTTCGTGCAGTGGTGTATTGTCAGCACCAAGCTACCAAATGTAATGTAATATTTAAGTTAAGTTATCTTAATAACGGTCAAATAAAAACACTTGGTACATGGAATGAGGCGTACGAAGGAAAATATTACACAATTGATTTAAGCTTAAATAATTTGGCTGACGAAACCCTAAAATTTATTTTAGAAGTAGATGCCAATGCTGGCAATAATCAAGATTATGCAATTTGGCTAAACCCACGCATTGTGAGATTGGGCAACCCGCCTCCTACTTTGACGCCTAGCCGTACTCCAACGATTACAAATACGCCTACCCTTACATTGACTCCGACTTCAACTTCAACAGTTACCCTTACCCCCACCGAAACGCCCACGGAAACACCTACCCCATAGTGCGTTATAATGATATGTACAATATTCGGAGGTTCGTAATATGAAATTTAGCAAGTTAAATTGGTTGATACTTACTTTAATTATATCCATCATAATCAGTGCTTGTAATATTGGCTCTACTCCGCCCCCCGCCCAAGATGACGGCGCAATTCAAACCCAAGCGTTTGAGATTGTGCTGACGCAATCTGCATTACAACAAACACAAACAGCCGCGGCAATTCCGCCAACGGCACAACCAACGAATACGTTTGTTGCTACAATTACTTTACAACCGACATCTTCATTGTTAGGAGCAACAAATACACCTTTTTCATTGAATACACAACAGCCAGGCTTAACCCCACAATTGTTGATTTCGCCCACATCAGCAGTTCCGATTAACACGCTGACCACTCAAAATGGTTGTAACGATGGCGCATACCTTGGTGAAACCAAACCTTTTGACGGAGACTCTGTTAAAGTAGGTAAAGAATTTTCAAAAGGTTGGACAATTCTCAACACTGGCACCTGCGCTTGGGACGAAGGCTACGTGTTTGATTATTTACAAGATTACTTCCCACCAGAAACAAATATCTCACAACTTTCTGGGTATGATGTTTCATTAAAAAAGAACACACCAGAAGAATATACAAAACCAGGCCACAGTCAATCTTTTATTCTAAAACTCAAAGCGCCGACTACTGCTGGACAATACAAAGGCTATTGGAAAATGCGAGATGATGCTGGCAACTACTTTGGTCCACTTGTATATGTTTGGATTATAGCTGTCCCTTAAGCACCAAATAACTTAAGGAGATTCTAAATGAAGAAAAAGACTCTTGTAAAACTCATTACCCTCGCATTAATAATTTCTGCCTGCGCACCTGCCACACCCATTGAGCCCACGCCGGATGTAAATGCGATTCGTACTTCTGCCGCCAGCACAGTTGTAGCAGAGTTGACCTTAACCGCCGCCGCTTTCACACCTACCTCTGCACCACCTACTGATACACCAATTGCAGAAGAACCAACTGCTACAGCAACTCAAATTACAATTGTTTCTACAGATCCGACCCAAATTGCACTCGGAACCCCCGGCGCATTATGTGACGATTATGATTTTGACCTCACAACATTAGATGTGACTATCCCAGATGGCACACCCATGACGCCCGGACAAGAATTTGTTAAAACATGGAGAATCAGAAATACCGGCATTTGTACATGGGATACTGAATATCAAGCCATCTTCTCTTACAGTTCCCCACCAAATGAAGATATGGATGCCCAGCCTATTCCATTAACTGCACTCGTCGCTCCCGGACAAGAAGTTGACGTCTCAGTCCAATTTACAGCACCCACCACACCCGGCGAATACACCGGCTATTGGACAATGGTCAACGCGGCAGGGATTCCTTTTGGTCAACGAGGAAAGCAGTTAATAGTAAAAATTGTTGTTCAACAATAATTTGATTAACCTCAAACAAGCCATAAAAGAAAAAGCGCGCCAGCTAGGATTCATCTTGGCTGGCGTTACTTCTTCTAAACCGCTTGAAAACTTCAACATTTTTCAAGATTGGATAAACAAAAATTATCATGGGGAAATGAAATATCTTGAAACAGAACGAAACCTTACACGTCGCGCTGACCCAAAACAAATTTTGCCTGAATGTAAATCCATTTTAGTTTTAGCAATCCCTTATACCCCCGTATCTGATGGTCGAGTAGGTGGCGTAGATAAAAATCAACATAATCTTAAAGAAAATAAGCCACCGTATCGAGACCATTCATTACAAATTGCTTCTTACGCGCTTGGTGATGATTACCATGACGTATTACCTGAAAAGCTAAAAGCCATCGTCGAATTTATTGAAGAACAACTTGGCGAAAAAATTCCAAACCGATGTTACACAGATAGCGGACCTATTCTTGAAAGAGAACTTGCTCAACGCGCAGGCTTGGGTTGGATTGGAAAAAATTCCATGCTTATCAACCCAAAAGCAGGCTCTACTTTTTTTCTGGCAGAAATTTTGCTTGGCATCGAACTCGAACCCGATCAATCATTTTCCACAGACCATTGCGGCACTTGTAATCGTTGCATCACGGCTTGCCCGACCCATTGCATCCTCCCAAATCGCACGCTCG
>DQGV01000398.1 GCA_003524705.1 Anaerolineae bacterium
TTTAAACTCCCAGTAGAAAAGCCACCATAAGTCATAACTTGCGCGCCAACATGTGGGCGAGCAACTGCTACGATTGGCTGGTTTGATGTAATAATTACACCACCTACCCAACCTGCTGGCAATGACCCAGTATCACATGTAGCAGTAGGTACCCAATAGCCTTTCGATGCAAGTGGAGCAATAGAATCAGATTTTGTACAATTTAAAGTTCCAGTATTATCATAATAGTTAATAGTAATGTTAGCAAGGCTAGAAGTATTTACATTCTGAACATAAAAAGCAGAGTCATAACTACCACCAAATGCTCCTTTAAAAAGCATGGGAATATAAGAGTTTAAACTCCCAGTAGAAAAGCCAGCATAAGAAGTAATTTCAGCGCCAACATGTGGGCGAGCAACTGACACTACGGGCAAGTCAGATTGTATTGACATCCCTCCTGCCCAAGAATTGGTGAATCCAATATATCCAATGCTTAAATTAATCGGCACATACGCATTATTATCCTCAATACTTTCCTCCACAATACCAGAAGAGTCGGCATACAAATAGATTTGATAATTTCCAGCAGGTAAACCTGTTCGAGCATCAACGGCATCATAATCTTCATTTGGAAATTCAGCCTCAGTATAGCCAATATAAACATCTACAGTATCGCTGGCACCAGCAGGGAGAGATGGAGGGAAATGATAGATAGTGTAATTACCGCGCACTGAGTTACATGTACTACCCATTGGGTCAAGGTTTTCTTCCGGATCATAGGCAAGACAACCATCGCTCCCATAGATTATTTTGAAATCATTAAAATAAGTAATTTGACCAAAGGGATAGTCATCATTATCAGGACCATAATTGGGTTTACCATCTAAGAAAACACCGGGATAAAAAATACCGGCATCAGCCCCACCTTGGTTTTTCACAGATATTCTAATATGAAAGGCTTCATTCGCATTAATATCAGCAGGAGCGATCACAGCATCGTTAGCTTCATTACGTAGTTCATAACCAGTAACAATTAAGTCTGGCTTTTGAATAACTGTTGTTTCAAGTTCAAATTCATTCCCTTCCGGATCTGAATCTCCACCACCACTCACGTTGACAACATTTGTTAAGATATGAGGATCTACATCAGCCGCCGCATCAACTGCCACATTAACTGTGAGAGTAATTGGGTCACTCTCATTAGTTACAATTCCATCATCCCAGTTAATAGAATTGTTTGTTGTACAAGTTAAAGTAGCAAGAACACAGTTCCAATATGTGCCACCAGTAATTGAGGTAGCAGTCAATCCAGCCGGAAGAGTATCTGTTACAGTGATTTGTCCGCTACTGGCAATAGTGCCCCAATTTTTAACAACGATAGTATAAGTTCTCCCTGTTTCACCTTGAGTAAGATTAGTGGAGCCAACAAGTGATTTCTCAACATGTAAATCTGCACCCGACGCATATACTGGTGTTGTTTGAAAAAACGATATGATAAGAATACTAGCTAATAGTATTCGCCAACTATTAAGGAAATTTTTACTTAATTTCATGTGAGCCAAGCCTTTCTTAAATACGAAATCATCTTTAATCATTTATAAATTAATTAGATTAAGTGGGATTGAAAGCCAGAATGAATATACAAATTAATTCTAAACCAAAACACAAGTATTGTGGTAGGACAGATGTCCTATGAAATGAGTCTGTAAGGTGTTTGCCTTAATTTAATGCAAGTTGTAAGGAGTCTTCCCACTTCGGTAGATTCATTCCAAATGTTTTTTCAAAAAGCGAACAACCTAATGGCGTGAAAAGTGGGCGGCGGGCTGGGGTGGGGAAATCGGAAGTGAGAGATGGAATCAGGTTTTTGGTAACATATTTCCCCGTAGGCTTGAGGCGTAAAATCTCATTTGCAAAATCAAATCGTGAAACACTTCCTACCCCTCCTAAATGATATATGCCACTTTTATCTGAAAAATAATGCACAACATCGGCTAAATTGTTTGCAATCATCTTGTTTGTAACATCTGCCAATGCGCTTGCCCAAGTGGGGCTTCCAACTTGGTCTGTGACAATTTGTAAAGTTTCTTTTTGGCTCGCCCAAGATAAAACTTTGGTGACGAAGTTATCACCGCGCAGGCTATATACCCAACTAGTTCGTAAGATGATGTGCGCGCCTCCTACTTGACTGATAGACTGCTCTCCCTCCAGTTTGCTTTGACCATACACGTTCAGCGGATTCGTTTTATCGGTTTCTATATAAGGTATTTTCTTTTCACCATCAAACACATAATCAGTAGAATAATGAATCAAGACCGCGCCGATTTTTTTAGCACATTCTGCCATTACTGCCGGAGCATATGCATTAACTTGCATTGCAATTTCAGGCTCTTGCTCTGCGCGATCTACTGCTGTATAGGCAGAAGCATTGATAATCAGATTAGGTTTTATGGTATTAATAGTATTTTTTAATTCATTAAGGTTTTTAACATCTAGTTCCTTAGAAGATAGAGAAATTAATTCACCTAATGGAGCAAGAGATTGATTCAATTCCCAGCCGAGTTGACCATTTTTACCAAATAAAAGAATTTTCATGCTACTTAAAGATGAAACTAACCTTCCTCAGATAACCCCTTTAGATTTTTAGCGTAGCCACTACTACCCATTTTTTCAACAA
This sequence comes from Anaerolineae bacterium, assembly GCA_003524705.1. The sequence continues at coordinate 2,654 of DQGV01000398.1, forward strand.
GAATTAATAATTGATCTTTATTAATAAAGCCTTTTCTAAACGCAATTTCTTCCGGCGAAGCAATCATCAACCCTTGACGGTCTTCCACAGCTTGCACAAAATTCGCTGCCTGTAACAATGACTCATGCGTACCAGCGTCTAGCCATGCCACACCGCGCCCAAGTGGAGTCACTTGTAATTCGCCACTCTCTAAATAAATACGATTCAAATCTGTAATTTCAATTTCTCCGCGAGCAGAGGGTTTGAGTGACTTAGCAAACTCAACTACTCGTTTATCATAAAAATATAAACCGGGGACTGCATAATTAGAACGTGGTTGCTTTGGTTTTTCTTCAAGGCTAATGGCTTTACCATTTTCATCAAACTCTATCACGCCATATCTTTCAGGGTCATTGACTGGATATGCAAAAATTAACGCACCATTTTTTAAATTAGCCGCTTGTTGAAGTTGCTCGGGCAAACCATGCCCAAAGAAAATATTATCGCCTAAAATTAGGCAGACTTCTTCCCCATTAATAAATTCTTCACCAACCAAAAATGCATCAGCCAAGCCTCGAGGTTCGGCTTGTTCAGCATAATAAAAACTCATTCCCCATTGTTTTCCATCACCAAGCAAGCGTTGAAACAATGGCAAATCTTCCGGAGAGCTAATAATTAAAATATCGCGAATTCCTGCCAACATCAACATTGACAATGGATAGTAAATCATCGGTTTATCATACACCGGTAAAATTTGCTTACTAATCGCTAAGGTCAGTGGATGTAAGCGAGTACCACGTCCACCTGCTAAAATAATTCCTTTCATTTATACTCCATCTAACGCGCTTTGTAATTCGCGTCCATCCAACCTTGAAATTCTTGCTTATGACGAATCGCGTTGACCCAGTCGAGGTGAGATAAATACCACAGGACAGTATCGCGCAAGCCTAAGGTTAAGGTATGACGCGGTTGCCATCCTAATTCGTTGTTAATTTTTTTTGTATCAATATCATAACGGCGGTCGTGACCCAATCTATCTTTGACAAATGTTATTAATTTTTTATGCGGCGCAGTGTTTGGGTGAACTTCATCTAAAATATCACAAATTGTTTCAACAATTGTTAAGTTGGCAGGCTGATTCACACCACCAATGTTATAAGTTTCGCCAACTCTACCTTTTTTCAAAACTAAATAAATTGCTTCGCAATGATCTTGCACATGTAACCAATCTCGAATTTGTTGGCCATCACCATACACAGGCAAAGGTTTCCCTTCAATTGCGTTTAATATCATCAGCGGAATTAATTTTTCAGGGAATTGATACGGACCGTAATTATTAGAACAATTTGTAATTGTAAAAGGTAATTGATACGTATGACCATACGCACGAACTAAATGGTCACTAGATGCTTTAGACGCGGCATACGGCGAATTGGGAGCATAGGGAGTTTCTTCCGTCCATGCAGGTTCATGCGGAGCAAGCGACCCAAAAACTTCATCAGTCGAAACATGATGAAAACGCTTCGCCACTTCGGGGATACTTGATTCAACAACCCAAAATTTTCTCGCCTCTTCAAGCAGTGTGAATGTACCCATAACGTTCGTTTCAACAAATTGACGCGGACCTAAAATAGAACGGTCAACATGAGATTCAGCCGCAAAATGCACAATCGTATCAATTTGATATTCACGTAATGTTTGGCTTACAAATTCAGCATCACAAATATTTCCTTGTATAAAAATATAACGAGGGTCATTGACTACGTCCGCCAAATTATCTGCATTGCCTGCATAAG